>NZ_QRUP01000010.1:0-134728 GCF_003459085.1 Holdemania filiformis
GGCTGTGAGCTTATGGTTTTTTCTTATTTTCCTGATTTGTCACAGCCCCTTTCATTTTTAAATCATCGAAGTATTTCCTTGAATGATTTTTGTTGCTTTCTGCAATAAACTTAGGTTTACGCTTGTCTGCGCAGAGTCATCGCCAGCTGTCTCAGTATCGCTTCATGTTTCTGGATAAACGCCTGATAGCCGCAGAATTGTTCATCGAAGTAACAAACATTCAAACGCTTGCACTGCCCGTGGCAGATTTGCGCATAGCGGCAGGTTTCGCACAGCTTTGTCGATCGGCGCGGTCCCTGCAGGAAACTGGACAGGATCTTTGATTTCGATAAATCGGCCAGGCTGCAATCCCGCAGATTGCCCAGTTTGTATTCGTCCAGCACATAGAAATCGCACGGATAGACGCTGCCGTCGCTCTCCACGACAAACTGCATGCTGCAGAAGCCCAGATAACCACACTGCTGCGGCGGAACACCCGCAAACAGCGGGATCAGATTATCAAACAAGGTTATGCTGATGTAATGATTTTGTTTCAGTTCTTCCAGCCACAACTGGAAAAATTCGTCGTAAAACCGGAAGAAAGCCTGCGGTGTCAGGAAATAAGGATCGTTCAGTTCTTCCAGCGGCGGCAGACAGGGAATGAGCTGGATATAATCGAAATGATGCTCAAGATAGAATTCAAATAATTCTTTCGGATGCTCCGCCAGCTGACGGGTTAATACCGTCAGAATGTTGAAATCAATCTTTGCCTGACGCAGCTTTTCAATGTTTTCCAGAATGCGGGCAAACGTTCCCTGACCTTTGGCATCCGGACGCATCGCATCATGCTGCAGGGCATAGCCGTCCAGCGATACCCCGACTAAAAAGCGATTCTGTTTCAAAAAGCGGATCCATTCGTCGTTCAGCAGCGTCGCGTTGGTTTGCAGCGCGTATTGAATATAGTGATAGCTTTTCTTCTTCAGGTTGACCCGGCGGATAAATTGCCGGAAATAATCCAGACCCGCTACAGTCGGTTCCCCTCCCTGAAAAGCGAAGGTGATCGTCACTTCTTCTCGGAAGAAATCCAGCGTTTTATCGATCAGAATCTTCATCGTTTCTTCGTTCATCACACCATAAGAAGGAATCTCCCGGTTTTCCGCGACGTCGCAGTAAAAACAATAACGGCAGCGCAGATTGCATAAGCTGGACGCCGGTTTGATTAACATCGAAAAGTATTTCATAGCTTGACCTCGTTTCTGTTTGTTAAATTTTATGTTTAATTTTCTTCTCTTCGCTGAGCCAGGTACAGCCCCCGATCTTTCAGCTGTTCAGGGATGGAATAGATGTCCTTCCCCTGAACTGTGACGCTTTTACTGACACCAGGATGCTGCGGATCAAAAAGATCCCAGGCCGTAAGCAGATTTGGATTTTCCCGGATTTGAAGCGCCGCGAAGAACTCTGCGTAGCTTTGAAGATTCTGACCGAAGATCGTTACTATGTTATATTTGCTGAACAAAATCTCATCGCCGCTCTCCAAACCACCAAAACCAAAGGTCGAAAGTCCGTCCTCTATCAGAAGCGGTCCTGTCTGCTTTAAAAGGGTTAGCGCCGCAGCTTGAGAACAACCGTCAAGATAATATACATCGACATGCAGCTTTTCCACAACGCCGGGCCGGATTTCTTGTTCATTCTCTGCCTGAGTCGGCAGTTCCAGGATAAAGAAAAGGGGTTCGTCATGAACAGCGATGAAATGCTGCATAAGGGATTCGATCTTGTCGGTGCCGATGTTGGCAGTCATTTGATCGCCATTAATTTTATATTCTTCCCGCAATCGTTCGGCAAATGGAACATAACAACCGACTTTCAGTTTCATTTCAGAGACTCTCTTCGGACTTCTTCCGCGCGGAACTGAATCATCTTGATGAGTAAATCTTCGGGAAGCGGCTGATCCCAGCGAAGCTGCAGCGTATTTTTTTCGTTGGTTTTATAGGGCTTTAAGTCAGTTTGAAATTGTCTGATCGTTGCCGGGCTTGTGTAGAAACCTAGATGCTTCTGATTTCCGGCAAATTGCAGGCAATAGCGACCTTCCAGAACATAAGTCGGCGCACCCCAGGATAACTTTTCCTCCATTTGAGGCATCGTTTTTTTGATCAGCATTCGCAGCTGATTTAACAGGTCACGCTGTTTTTCCGGGAATGAACAAAGGTAATCTTCAACTGATTTCCGTTTCTCTGTTTTCATAATCATGGCTTCCTTTCGTTAAATAAACCGGCACCGCAGTTTCCGATCCTTGAAGAGAATCTCAGTTAATTTGTTATGCCCTTCTATCAATTGTCGGAATCGGATTAAAGCACGCGGCTGTTTCTTAATTATTATATCATGTTTTAGACTAGTTCCCGAAGGGCGGCGAAGGATCTGGAAGAAAAAAGATCTGAAGCGAAAAGATTGAAAAACAAAAATAAATAAAGAAGGAATTGTAACGCTGCGATGAAAAGAAAAGGGGGCAGCGTTCGTTTGTAAAGTCTGTTAAAAGACTAAAGATGGAATTGAAAATGAAACGGTATTGAGTTATAATGAGCTCAGAAAGATTAACTCAAAAAAGTATTTTTACAAATTTCAATTCTTTTAGGGGGCTTTTCCTGATTTTCCGCAATATTAATATTAGGAGGCTCCTGAATATGAAACAAAATAACTTACTTCTCAACATTTCCGATCAACAATTACGGCAGGCGGGACTGACCCGCGCTCAGGCTAGAAAAAGTCTGGCCGCCCTTGATTATCGGGATAACGACGTGTTCCGTCATGTGATGAACGCGGAGAATCCGGTTTCCCGAAAGATCCTGACGATGTATCTCTCGGATTTGCTTCATCGGCGGATTGTGTGGATAGGTTCGGAAGCGACAGAACCGGTGAAAGCAAACTTCCGGGAGAAAGGGGTCCGCTACGACGTCATGGTGAGGATCCGGGATGATCAGGGAAAATCGATGCTGGTGAATTTAGAAATGCAGAATTATCGGATGGCGGAATCGTTATCGCTGCGGTCGCAGGGCTATGCCTCAAGGATGGTTTCCGATCAGATTGAAGTGGGCGGCAGCTTTGATTTTATTCCTGTGCTTCAGATCATGATTACCAAGCGGATGCCTGAAATGAAAGCGAGTCGTGAATACCTGCATTACCACCGGTATACCAATGAGAAAACAAGCAAACGGATGCCGAAGGAACGCTGCCGGACGCTATGGATCGAGATGGAAAAAACGCAGGCGCTGGAGAGGATTCCGACCGAACAGTGGCGGATTTCAGACAAGATCACATATATGCTTCGATACAGCCGGGATCCGAAAAAGCAGAAGATCATTCATGAATTGATAGAGAAAGAGGAGGTTATTCGGATGATGGAAGAAAAACGGATGGATTTTTTAAAGGACACCAGTTACGCAATCGCCAAGATGCGGATGAAATATGACGAGATGGATGAGAAGACGGTGTATAAAAAAGGCATAGAAAAAGGGATGCGGAAAGGTGTAAAGAAAGGCGTGAAACAAGGAATGGTTCAAGGGATCATAAAAGGGAAAGTATCCTTGTTGAAGGAGTTACTGCGGCAGAAATGGGAATTAACGGAAAGGGATGAGAAAGACTTGGATAGTTTAAACGAAGAAGAAGTGAATCAGATCGTCCAAGTTTTAAATAGAATAAATACCCCGAAAGATCTTCATGAACAACTGAAAAAGATTTCTGATCCAAAGCCTCAAGCCGAGAATCATGCTCAGTTCGCTTTCTCTCAGGATTGATTGGTACAAAACATTGAACAATCAAATAATGATGAAGTGAGGACTGAAAAAGCTAATCAGGTAAGCGATGGCTGGGAATACGCCAAGATCGAGGAAATTAAATTGTCCCGGCGGCAGAAAGCTGTTCATTTCCAGTGCAATTTCCTGTAAAATCGGCATTCATAAATCAGGATTACAAAAACCCCCGGTTGAGAGAGCCGGGGGTTTCGTCATTTAAACTAGTTTGTCTTTGACATTCGAGCCCTAAAGATTGAGTTAAGAATTAAATCACATCGTATAACTGAAGATGACGTTGGTGAACTCCTCAAAGGTTTTGCATTGACGCAGGACTTCCAGAATCGACGGATCGGAGAAAAGTAGGATCAACGCTTCGTATAATTCCTTAAATAAATGTGAGTCTTTCTCATTGATCGCAATCAATAAAACGATATGCACGCGTTGTGTTCCCCATTGGATGCCGCTGGGAGAAATGGCGATGGCCAGCCCGGTTTTTTCGCAGTCCATTTTCATTGAATGGGGAATCGCGATCTGTCCGAAAGCGGTGGAGGCTGCCTGCTCTCGCTTCAGCACTTCATCCAGAAAGTGAGAGGAAATGAAATGTTCGTTACGCAGCTTCCGGCATAAGATTTTCAGGATGTCGTCGCGCCGGCTGTCCGCTTGTTTGTCAAGATAAAATAAGGCAGGCGAGAAAAACTGCGGATAATATTCCGTCAGAATCTGCATTTTTTTACGGTCCAGAACAGTCTGAATTTGACTGTAAATCTCTTTGAGATTCATCGCGCTGATCATCGGCGGAAGCAGGATCGTAAAGCCCCGGTTCGCAGGGACTGGAACGGTGGTAAACAGAAGCTCATAGCTTTTATCCTCCAGCTCCTCCTCGAACGAAACAACCGTCGGAATGATGATATCTGAATCAAAATGGATTAACAAACAGTTGTAAATCTGTTGTTGATTCTGCTGATAATCTGGGCAGAGCAGCGCGCATTTCAACTTCTTGATGTCCTTCTGCTGCCGTTCGAGATCCGCACCGATGTGCATTGCCAGATAGGCCGTTTCATCAGGACTGATCTGAATGTTGAAATGTTCGTCGAGATAATCCGTAATGCAGATCGCGCAGTCGTAAAGCAGCGGACAGGAGGATTGAATCGTTTCCAATAATGGATTTTTCAAGCTGGTCTGCTGCTGGGATCGATAGAACAGATTCTTGAAATGCAGAGATAACGGCACTAACAACGTTTCTTTGTTCAGCTGCAGGTGATAGCGGCGGTTGACCTCGTCGATAATTTCATGCGTCAGCGTGAAAATCTGCGGCCCGACGATCGTTTTTAATGTTTCATCATCTTTGCGCTGCATAAAATTGATGTTTGCGGTGATCAGCTCGTTCATATTCTGGCGCTCCAGCGGATTAAATTGTACGCCGAAGTGGGTGGAAAACGTGGCGATCAATTCCTCACAGATCGGATGGACTGTTTCCTGCCGGCCGTCGGTTTCGCTGAAGGCGTTGCCGTTGAGGATCCGGTCAAGAATAACCGTGATATGTAAAAGCAGGTTGGTATACCCAAAGTCGTTGATATAACAATTATACTTCATGAAAATATTGTGCATCGTCGTCTGCAGATACGCGATATCAATTTCCGGGAAATGTGTTTTCAACATCGCGGCGTCGACAAAGTGGCCGGCTGCCTCCTTATATAAGGTCTGCGTTAGAAAGCGTCGCTTGTTACGCTCGGTGCCGACGAGAAAAATCGTGTCATTCTTGCATTTTAAAGACAAATCGTAAGCGTCGTATTGTTGATTTACCTTGGAAATCAGCTGTTTCATCGAGGAATAGCTCAAATACAGCTCATCGCATAAATCGTAAAGATTCAGCGAGGATGCGTGATCGACAAAAAACAGATGCGTGATGAAGGAAAACCGCTCCTCATAGGACTGAGCCGGCGTTTCTTCCGGAACCGGCAGCGGCATTTGCTTATTTAAGATATATCCTTTGGTTGTCGCCTGGATTAAATTGGGCTGTTCCTGATTGATCTCCTTGATGTGATTCTTGATCGTCCGGCTGCTGACATGAAGCTGCTCCGCCAGACGGGTGGAGCTTAACGGCTCCGGCTGCTTCTGCAGCTGCAGGATGATTTTCTCTTTGATCAGATCCATTCGGTTTCCCCTCCTTCCGATTGGATAAAATGAGAATTGCGGTATTTTTGGATGGCTGTCGTGAATCGGTTTGCTTGCCCGGCAGGATCGGAATACCGGGGCTTTCATCCGGCAGCCGCCTGTTTTGAGAACAAATCTAGGTTGAACACGGGCGCTTTGTTGATCTTATTATACGCATGAGATCCCGCCGGGTTCAATCAATGAAATTCACCGCGGGTATGAAATTGTTGGAGTTTTCACACCAGCGGTGAAAAAAGCGAGTGGAAAGGAATCCCTTTATCCGCAATAATGATAGCGTAAGAACCGGTTCTCATACGAAAAGGAAGGGAAAATCAAGATGGATAAAATCAGAATTCTGCTGTGCTGCGGCGCGGGTATGTCGAGCGGATTCCTCGCTCAGCAAATGCGGATTGCCGCTAAGAAAATGAATGTCGTCGCCAAGATCGAAGCTAAAAATAAAAACAGCGTTCAAGATGACGTGAACGCGATCGACCTGCTTCTGTTGGGTCCGCATCTGGAATATGTGAAAGCGGAGATGACGCAGCTGTGCGAGCCGTATCATGTGCCGGTGATCGTCATTCCCAAGGAAATGTATGCCGGACTGGACGGCAAAGGGTTGATGGAATTAAGTATGGAAGCAATTAAGAAGAATAAGGGAGAATTCAATCATGGATAAGTTGATTCAATGGCTGGGCAGCGATTTTGCCCCGAAAGTCGCCAAGTTTATGGATAAAAAAATCATCAAGGCACTCTCCAGCGCACTGATGGCGAACGTTCCGATCCTGTTGCTGGGATCGTTAGTCTCCATCTACAATCTGATCGCCGGTTATCTGCCGTTCTTACCGGATTTATCGCCGGTATATACGTTCAGCTTCGGCATTATGTCGCTGACGCTGGTCTTCTTAGTCGGCTATCACGGCGCAAAGGAATACGGCTTCGGCGAATATGGCGTTTCAACAGGCTTGATCTCGTTGATGATGTTCATGATGATCATTCGTCCGTCAATCGAAAATTTCCAGTTTCAGGTAGCCTTCGGCCGCTTCGGCGGGACCGGCATGATTCCGGCATTCTTCGCGGGGATCGTGACGATTGTTATCAGTAATCTTTACTTCAAGCTGCATTGGTTTGAGGATTCGGAAGCGATTCCTGATTTCTTAGTCCGCTGGCTGAACCAGGTCATTCCGGGCATCGTCGTGCTCGTGCTGACCACGACCTTGATCTATGGCCTGAATCTGGATTTGTTCGCGCTGATCACGCAGCTGTTCAGTCCGCTGATCGCGATTGGACAGACGTTCCCGGGCTTCTTGTTATGTATCTTCATTCCGGCGTTCTTCTATTCCTTCGGCGTTAACAGCTGGTTTATGAATCCGATCACGACGCCGATTGCGCTGGCTGGCATCACTGCCAATGCGGAAGCCTTTGCCAACGGTCTGGCGCCGGCCAATATCTATACTTCCAATATCACCTTCAGCGTTATCTTTATCGGCGGCATGGGTGTGACGCTGGCGCTGAACGTCATGATGTGCCGTTCCAAAAGCAAGCGCCTGAAGCGCTTCGGCCAGGTGGCGCTGGTTCCGTCGCTGTTCAATATCAATGAGCCGCTGGTCTACGGCGCGCCGATCGCGCTGAATCCGATTCTGATGCTGCCGATGTGGATCAATTCACTGGTTATCCCGACAATCGTCTGGTTTGTCTTAAAGGCCGGGTTGGTCACCATTCCGCATGCCGTCATGAACGTCAATCAGCTGCCAATGCCGATCTGTTCCTTCTTGGCGACGCATGGTGATTTCCGGGTCATTCTGCTGGAAGTTGTCCTGTTTGCGGTATCCTGGGTTATTTGGTATCCTTTCTTTAAGGCCCACGAAATGAAAGTGTTGAAGGAAGAGGAAGAAGCATGAGCGAACAAAACACACAGCCAGCCCTGGTCAGCGCCGCAATGGGAATCATCCTGCATGCCGGCGACGCCCGCAACTATGCCAAGCAGGCCCGCGAAGCGATGCGGGAGATGAATTTCACTGAAGCGCGGTCGCTGTTGGAAACGGCGAAAAAGGAAATTGCGGAAGCGCATCGGGCGCAAACGGAAATCATCCAGAATGAAGCCCGCGGTATCCGCTATGAATACAGCATGTTATTTAATCACGCTCAGGATACGCTGATGACGATCAACAGCGAGATCGAGCTGACTGCCGATCTGATTCTGACTTTCGAAGTCGTCATGCGCAAGCTGGCGGAAAAGGAGGGTTAACGATGGCGAAGTTTCCGGAAACCTTTCTGTGGGGCGGCGCCAGCGCGGCGGTCCAGATGGAGGGCGGCTGGCAGGAAGGCGGCAAAGGCGTCAATGTCGCTGATATTCAGATTTGCCGGGCACACGACGCGCACGGCGGCAACGTCAATTATACACGGCAATCCTTAACGGAACGGATTGCGGATGTTTTCTCCGATCACCCGGTTCATCATTATCCCAAGCATGAGGCGGTCGATTTCTATCAACGCTATCCGGAATACATCGAGCTGATGAAGCAGGCAGGTTTTAAGGCCTTCCGCATGAGCATCAGCTGGGCGCGCATTTTCCCTAATGGCGATGATGCACAGCCTAACGCGGCGGGCATAGCCTATTATCGCCAGGTTTTTGAAGCCTTGCATGAGGCTGGGATCACGCCGATAGTCACGCTGTCGCACTACGATATGCCGCTGGCGATCGTCCAGCATCATCAGGGCTGGTATGGCCGTGAGACGATCGAAATGTATGTGAATTATGCCCGGACCTGTTTTGAACAGTTCCACGATTTAGTTCCGTACTGGATCGCTGTCAACCAGATCAACCTGATCTTCGGCGAATCATTCAGCTCGTTAGGCATGATCATGGACGAATACGAGGATTTCACAGCGGCGAAGTACCAGGCGGTTCATCACGAATTTGTGGCGAATGCGCTGTTAGTCCGGGCGGCGAAGACGATTGATCCGCAGATCCAGGTCGGCGTCATGCTTGCCGATCAGATGACTTACCCGCTCAACAGCGATCCGCAAGCCTGCGAGCAGGCGTTGGAGGCAAACCGGATGAAAGATTATTTCTATTCCGATGTGCAGCTGCGCGGAGAATATCCGGGATATGCCAAGCGTTATTTTAAGGAACATCACATTACGATTCAGATGGAGCCGGGCGACGCGGAGCTGATCAAGGAAAACACGATGGATTTCCTGGCGGTGGCGTATTATTATTCGCACTGTGTTGACGCTTCCGGAAAAAAGGTGGCCAATCCGTTTACGAATGCAACGCAATGGGGCTGGACGATCGATCCGACCGGGTTGTATATCGCGATGAGCTCTTATTGGGATCGTTATCATGTACCGATGATGATCGCGGAAAACGGCATCGGCGTGGAAGAAACTTTGGACAGCGAAGGGCAGATTCATGACGATTACCGCATCGCCTATCATCGCGAGCATATCGCGCAGATGCGGAAACTGATAGAGGATGAAGTGGAATTGTTTGCTTATACGCTGTGGTCACCGTTCGATATCGTCAGCGGCAACAGCTGCGAGATGGAAAAACGCTACGGCCTGATTTATGTCGATGTAGACAATAAGGGTCAGGGTACGCGCAAGCTGGTGAAAAAAGACAGCTATGCCTGGTATCGGCATGTCATCGAAACGGAGGGTGAAGAATTATGAAGTCCTGGAGTCATGGCTTATTAGCGGCGAGCCTGTGCCTGAGCTTAACCGGATGCGCTTCTACTCCTGCACCAACGTCAACCCCAACACCCGATCCTGAGAACCTCCCGGAAACGGTGAAAACGCCGACCAGCGAGAAGGTTGAGATCGATTCCGCCCGCGGCACTAAAATCCAGGCTGTTCTGGACTTGCCGGCGGACATGCCGGAAGCGGGGTATCCGTTAGTCGTTTTCGCTCATGGTTTCCAGGGCAGCAAGGAAGAGAGCGGGGCGTTTACTGATGTCGCAAAAGGACTGGCCGAACAGGGCGTCGCCAGTCTTCGGCTGGATTTTCCAGGCTGCGGCGAGAGTCAGGAAGACTTTATGGCCTACACACTGGAAAATATGCACGACGATGTTGCCAGCGTGTTCGCGTTTGCCCGCGCAAACTACAAGCTTGACGAAGATCGCATCGGGATGCTGGGGTACAGTATGGGCGGCCGCGTGACTTCACTGTATTTGAGCGAGGAAAAGATCGGAACGACCGTCTTGTGGGCACCGGCTGCGGCCGACGGGCTAAAGTCGCTGATAAGCATGGGCGATGAGGAAACGATTAGAAAACTAATCGAAGAATCCGCGGACAGCGGTGTCGCCGCCATCCGGATCTGGAATCAGGAGGTTCCGGTCGCACACGACTTCTTAGTTCAATCCGCACAAGCCAAGCCGATGGTCAATCTCAGCGCCTATACCGGCAGTTTGATGGTAGTCACCGGCGGGCAGGATAACACCGTAACCAAGGCGATCACGGATCCGATCTTCGAAGCGGCGGTCAACACTAAAATTACAACTCATCTGGATGTGCCGCGCGGCACGCATTCGCTTGGAGCCGGGGAATTCGGCAACTATCCGGACGTCCAGAATGCCGTCGTTGAGGCAACTGTCCACTTCTTTGCGGATCAGATGAAATAATGGAGGATTCTTCCTGTGAAGAATTAAAGCATCACGCACAAGAATGAAAATGAGAAATTCACTCCTTTCAAAAACCTCCCAGGCAAAAAGGCATGATCGTATGCCTTTTTGTTTGCGTTAAACACAAACGAAACCGGGAATTGTCTGTCTTAACGAAGGGTGTCATCCGCCGCGGACTTTTCACAAGTGCGATTCTGCGGATTGAAAGCAAGATTAGCGAAAAGACAGGCCATTGTTTTAAAGAAGGAAGAGCGCAGGAAGAAAATGAAACGGAGAAGCGAAAATAAAAAAAACTTCCGGAATGTGTGATGTCCGGAAGAAAACTTTGAAACTAAGAGGATTAAAGTTAGATTAAAAAGGAATTGAGAAATGAAAAAGAAGGATCCCAGTGTTCAATCTGTTCATATAACTTGTCACTTTCCGGACTTGATTTTTGCCGATAAGAATCAGTGAACGAATGCAGGAAACGAAAGAAGACCTGCGTGTAGTGAATCGGGGCCTGGGAATCTGTACGATGGCGCAGGATTTGTAAGAGAATGCCGCCGAACAGAATATCGGCTGCCGCAATCAGGTTTTCCACATCAACTGACAGGAAATAACCCTCCGTGACGCAGGGAAGCAGAATATTCTGATTCTTTCGCGCGAAGTCTGTTTCTTCAGTCTGCGCTAAGAGTCCGGGGCTGAGCTGTTCGCGGATCTCGGGGAAGACCGCGAAATAGTCGGGTATCCGCTGGTAAATCTGCGCTTTCTCTTCCAGTTGAAAAAAATACAAAAAGAGTTGAGGATGCTGGAAAGATTCGCGGCATTGGGCGAGCCATTGCCCCAGATAGTGATTCAGCGAACCGTCCAGTTGCCCCTGTAACTTTGAAGCGTCGATCCAGATCCGGCTCATTCGGTCGATCAGTGTGAAGGCGATTAACTGGTTCATATTTTGAAAATAGTTGTAAAGCGTCGCACTGTTATAGCCGGCGGCGGCTGCGACCTGGCGCAGCGTGATCGCATCGACCGGGATATCATCCGACAGTGTGATCACAGCGTCAATAAAGTAACGGGTCATCCGGGATTTCTTCAATAGAGCGTTATGTTCGTTCATAGGCGTGTCCTCTTTGCTTGTCATTATAGCATAATTCTCGTTTGGCAAAATAAAATAATCTAATGATTGCAAAAATAATCGATTGATTGTTGAAAATTGAACAAACCCTGATACAATGGAAGGGACGAGGAGGAAATAGAAATGAAGAAGGAAATATCACGTCGAAATTTTATTAAAGGAACCGCTGCGTTAACCGCCGGAGCTGCACTGATGGGACTGGCCGGCTGCGCAGAGGAGAAAACGCCGGCACCGCAGGAAGCACCGAAATTCAAACATGTGAAGGTCGCGGTTTTCTCGCCGACAGAAGGAACAAAAAATGCTGCGGCAATGTTAGCGGCGAAGTTCTCTGATGATGTAGAGTTTGCGGATCTGACCAACGCGACATCCCGGACAGAAGAAGTGACGTTTGCGGCTGAGGATCTGGCCATCGTCGCCGCGCCGTCGTATGGCGGACAGATCCCGATGATCGAAGGCCTGTTTACTAACTTAAAGGGTGATAACACCCCGTGCGTTGTTGTCTGCGCCTTTGGAAACCGTGCAGCTGAGAATGTTTATGCCAATATTGCGAGCATCGTTTCCAAGCAGGGATTTGTCGTCGTCGGCGCGATCGGTTTGGTAACGCCGCACGTTTTTGCCAGCGTCGCCAAGGCAGGACACAGTCGTCCAAATGTTGATGATAATAAGATAATGACTGAATTCGCGAGCAAGGTCATGGATAAGCTGAACAGTGGAACGGTTGAAGCGATCACGATTGAAGGAACACCGGAAGTTGATTTCGCGAAGGAAATCTCAGCAGCACCGAAAGAATTCAAAGCGGAAAATTGTATTCAGTGTGGAGCCTGTGCGGCGAATTGTTCGACCGGCGCGATCGATCCGCAGACATTGGAAATCGATGAGACTAAGTGCATCAACTGCATGCGCTGTTCATTTGTCTGCGAGTACAATGCGCGCTCGTATGATACCGCAGTAAAACGCGACTTTATCGAAGGCAAGTTGTCGGCGAAGAAGTCTGTTGAATATTTTATCTAAGTCACGGGTCTTTGGTTTTCCCAAGTCAGAAATTAGGAAAGAAGGCAACCGCAGCGAAATGCGCTGCGGTTTTTCCATGGAATGGCTGGCCATGGAAGAAATTGATGAAGAGGCAGACTTCCACAGTAGCAGCAGGAAAAATTTCGCGGTACTGAAATTCCATTTATAAGATATGGATTTATTGAGTGTAAAGGAATACGAAGACCCTTTTAAGGGTCAGGGCAAGTAATCCGAACACTCCTTTAGGGGCAGCAAAAGAGATCAAATGCAATAGGGGCTTGAACAAAGTGAAAGCCAGCGCCTTGAGGCGCAGGCCAGGAACAGAGCCTTACAGGCTCAAAACAAATCACTCGTAAAATGGATGGTTTTGATCTTACTTCTTTTAAAAAGAAGTTCTTCCCAGAATCTGAGAAAGAGATCAGGAAATCTGTTGGAATATTTACTCAATCCAATGCAGGTTCTGAAGTTTTCTTGCTATAATAGATTCAGAAGAACAGATTTCGCAGAGAGTTATGCTTGTAAACGTAGCATGCAATGATGAAAATTTTACAATTGAAAAGAAAATATTTGTCATTGTCAGCGTTTTGCGGTATAACTACATTATGAAATCTGAGGGAGGGGCGAATTTATGGCAAAAGGATTAGTCGTCATCTTGAGCGGCGTCAGCAGTATCGGTAAAGATCAGGTACGTCAGAAGCTGCTGGACGATCCAGAATTGGGCTTGATGGATATCATTTCTCTGACCACACGGCCGAAGAAAGAAACGGAGAAAGACGGCTGGGATTATTACTTTGTTAATCATAAGGACTTTGCGAATGCCGTTCGGGATCACAGGATGCTGGAGTATACTGAATTCAACGGATATTACTATGGGACTCCGGCTGAGCATGTGGAGTTTTTGACGGCGATGGGGAAAAATGTCCTGATTTCCATTGAAGCGCAAGGCGTTGGTCAGATCCGGATTAAACATCCGGACAACAAAGCTTTTTTCCTGGTTCCAACAAGTCTGGACGAATTAGAGAAACAGATCCGTCAGCGTTATCATGCGGATGAATCGGGCATCAATCTGCGAATGAATAAAGCGAAGACCGAACTGGAACTGGCGAATATCTTTGGCACCTGCGTGCCGCTGACTTCTGATGAGGAAGCCTTCAACGCCATCAAAACAGAACTGCTGGAAGAATTAAAAAATCGCGAATAGGAGAAGGAAAGCCGGCTGAACGCCGGTTTTTCGCTGGATGAAAGAGGAACGGAACTCATTTTATTCTCTAACCTAATCCGAGACTTTCTTTCTAAATGACAAGCTGCTTTCCTGATAAAGATTAAAGAGAATGTTAAAAATAGACGTAAGATCTATACGAATTAATAAAGAAACATCGCGGACTCTTACGGTGAACTTAAGGTTTTCTGACATTCCGGATATTCATTTTAAAATATGATATTCTAACGTCAGAAAGGCAGGCGGCGAGGATGAAAAGAAAAATAATCATGGTGATTTTAGGAATAATTTGTTTAGCCTATGCCTGTCTGACAATGATTACGGTTTCCCTGCAATTCGGCAATGCCTTTTTTCTAACGTTAGGAACAATGCTGATCAGCGAGGACTTAATCCATGAAAAACTGGGGAATTCTGGAAAGCGATGGATGAATGGTATCTGGATGATCAGCGGCGTACTGGTTCTGATTTTGATCAGCTTCATGGTAAACGCAGCCAATACGCATATTTCTGCTTCCCAGGATCAGGGAACCACCGTGATTGTTCTGGGGGCGAAGATCAATGCGGGTCAGCCGAGCTTAATTCTGGAACGGCGGCTTCAGGCCGCGCTGGATTATGCTAATGAAAATCCGGAATGTACAGTCATTGTGACCGGAGGCCAGGGCAATGGCGAGGATTATGCGGAAAGCACGATCATGAAGAACTGGCTTGTGGAAAACGGGCTGGAGACGAATCGAATTTTGGAGGAAAATCAAGCCCGCAATACGGGTGAAAACCTGAAATATTCTTTAAAGCTGCTGCGTCAGAACAACTTAAGTGAAAATGTCGTGATCGTCACGGACAGCTTTCATCAGCTGCGTGCTTCGATTCTGGCAAAACAGTTGGGAATCGAACAAATCAGTGCCGTGAACTCAAAAACGCCGGTTTCGTTGATTCCGATGTATACCGTGCGGGAATGGTTTGGGTTAGTGAAAGCACTGGTGCTGCAGAAATAAAATAAACAGGATTTCTTAGTCGAAACTGAGAAATCTTTTTTTCCTGACGAGCTTTAAATTGACGATCCCAAGTATTGAATAACGCAATCGAGGAAATCAAGTGAATAGTCAAAATAGAGATAAAAAGGGACAAATATAATCCTTGAAATGTGAATTGAAAACAACCTTTAGTAAAAGACGGAATTGGAATTAAAGTTGAAATAAAATGAGTTTATTTTCCTTTGTATTATATGGCTGATGTTTAAACAACCCTTTTGTGAAAAGGTTTTTGTTAATCTATAAGAATAATTTATAGATTAGTAATTATTACTTATGGATTGCAAACGCTTATTGGACAAGCCTCTTTTTGCATGCTAAATTGAAAATATGTTAACGCTTACACGTTTTGTGTTTATTTCCAACATAAAGGGATGGGAATGAAGACAGGACGAATAAGCAAGGGGAAGAGAGGAAAGTAAGATGAAAAAACTGCTTAGTTTTCTGATGGCTGTAGTCACGGCGCTGACTGTGATCATTCCATCTCAGGCGACGCCGCTTTTTGCACAATCGCCTGAAGCACCAGTAACGCTGCGCGTTGGAACCTGGAATATCGCAGCGAATAAACATCCGGATTTGGCTGCGATGTCCAATGTAATTGCAGAGAACAACATTGAAGTGCTCGCAGTTCAGGAAGTTGATATGTTCAACAATCGAAACAATACCGATATGATGGCTGGATTAACCAGCGCAAAATTGGCGCACACTGATTTTGCGAAATTCAGAGACTATGAGGGCGGGGAATTCGGTATTGGATTCGTATCTCAGTATCCGATTCTGAAATCATCGGCAAGTCCGCTGGAAACCTATGAACTGGAAGCGACGAAGGTGGCTCAGCGCATCGTCGTTGAAAAAGATGGAAAACAGATTGCGCTTTACAATGTCCATCTGAGCGCGCAGACTCCGAAGCAGATGACCGCTCGGGAACTTCGCCAGATTCAAATGACGCAGCTTGCGGAACAGATCGCGAATGATCCTGTTGAGTATAAAGTGATTATGGGCGATTTTAATACCGATCAGGATACTTATGAGTTTTCCCGCTTGCTGGATTATTTCAATATGGCTAACGGCCGTGATGATCAATGGCTGAGAACCTACTGGCCGGATGATGATCCTGCGATGAAGGTCTTTGCGGTTGATAATATTCTGGCTACGAAAAATATTGAAATTGATAATATCAAAGTAGTGAATAACAAACTTTCCGATCATTATATGCTGACGGCGGATCTTACGCTTTCTGATGAAAAAGCGCCAGAACTGCGTCAGAATCGTGCTTTAGGTGCGGAAGTGAATGTCAGTTCAAGCGATGAAGGAACTTCGGCTTTTGCACTGGTAGATTATCAATATGGAAAAGGCTGGACCAGCAGCGAAGCGAAGGCTGAGATTACATTGCGGCTTGATCACGTCGTTGAAAATGCTCAGGTTAAATTGATCTGGGGTGATCAGAAACCAACCCATTACACGATCAGCACGTCTTTTACAGGGAAGAACTGGACAAAGACCGCAGATGTGAGCGATGCTAAAGCGATTGATTCTCTAACGGTAGGGAATGCCCGGTATATCAAGCTGGAACTACTGGAAAAGACGGCAGATATTTATGATTTGCGGGAAATTGAGGTGCTGGGGAAGTTTAACGATGCTTTGGATACCACGAATGAGAATATCCTTGAAAACAGTGGATTTGAGGTCTGGGAACCGATTGTCGTTCCGCATCCGGATCAGCCGAATACTACGGTGTGGTGGGATAAAGCGGTTTGGGAAAACGACATGAAGACCAAACCGTGGATTTATCAAGTGCATGAAGGTAACGAGAATAGAGCTGTTTATTATATGGCTTATCAAGATGCCGAAGACAAACATGAAGGTCAGTATTCTGTACGGATAGAAAAACGGACGGGCGCGGATCGTGAAGGATATTTTAAACTACAAGATTATCCATTTATTAAAGGACAGGCTTATAAAATTTCATTTTGGTATAAGACAGAAAATCTTAGCTCAGATTGTCTGACATTGAAAATCTTTGGTAAAGACAATAAAGTAAAACAATCTAAAGATTGGACTCATTTTGAAGAAGTTTATACAGCGAATGCCGCGACTTCCTTAGTGAATCTGTATTTGTTGGGAAAAACGAGCACCGGTACTTTCTGGGTCGATGATTTTCAGATCATTCCTGTGAGCACCTCGGAATCGCTGCCTGTTTCCGCATCATCGCTGGATGTCCAGCTTGAAGCGCAGCGGTTAGCGGTCAACGAAACGGCGCAAGCGGTAGCGGCAGTTTATCCAGCCAACGCCGAGGATCAGGATGTGATTTGGTCTTCTTCCAATCCGAAAGCGGCGACCGTGAATGAAGAAGGTAAAATTACCGCTCTGGGCCGGGGAAATACGGTCATTACGGCAATGCTCAAATCCCAACCGTTGATGCGGTCTTCTGTTCCGCTGACGGTTTACAGTGATAAAATCGAAATTCAAGCTTTAGAAACTGCGATCGCCGAAGCGGAAACCTTACTTCCTGAGGCATACACGCAGGCCAGCTGGGCGCGGGTAGAAAAAGCTTTGATCGAAGCCCATGCTGTATTAAGCTCGGCAGAAATGGATCAGGATGCCGTGGATGCCGTGTTGGCATCGCTTCAGCAGGCGGTTAAATACCTGGTTGAAAGCAGTGAAAAGGACGCCGCTTATCAGAAAATTATGAATTACTGGGCCAGCGAGTTGGTTGGCGATACTTCCGGTACCTTCCAGGATGAAATCTATCTTGAAAATGTCCGGAATCTCGATGAAAAATCCCTGAATTACTTAAATACAATGAAAGATCCGCTTTCGCCGAACACGCAGGAACTGTGGACGGATAAGGCGATGAACGACGCAGAAATGGGCGCGAAGGTCACTGAAGTTCTGGATCGGCTGAAAATGATCGCGACGCAGTACCGCACGCCGTTGTCTGATTTATATCAGGATGAAACAGTCCGGGTTCAGATTTTAGAAGCTATGGAATTTGTCCTTGCGAATAAATACGGACCAGATACAAAGAAGGGCTCGTCAAACTGGTGGGATTGGGAAATCGGCAGTCCGCGCTCCATGATGGATGTGGCTTTTCTGATGGCTGAGGAATTACCGGCAGCCATGAAGCAGCAAATTATTAAAACGATCGACCGGTTTGTTCCCAAGGCGGATTATCGCTTGAACAGCAGCTTAAAAGAAACGGGCGCCAACCTGATCGATAAAGTTTCAATTGTAATTAAACGTGCAGCCTTTGAGGGCAACAGCGAACGCCTGAAACATGCGCAGTCCTGCATGGCTCCGTTGTTCACTTATGTGACCTCCGGCGATGGTTTCTATAAAGACGGCAGCTTTATCCAGCATACGTCCATTCCGTATAATGGATCTTACGGCTTTGTACTGCTGGACGAATTGACCAACTGTCTGATCATGCTGAACTTTACGGAGCATGCGGTCAGTCCGGAGAATGTGGCTTTGTATGAAACGTTCTTAAAAGATTCCTTCATTCCGTTCCTTTCCTACGGCGGCAACGTGCTCGACTTAGTCCGCGGCCGTGCGGTATCCCGAATGGCGCAGCAAGGCGATACGATGGGCATGAAGATGATGGGAACCATTCTGCAGTATGCGGAAACCGCGGATACAGAATCAGCGGCAGAGCTTCGTTCGCAGATTAAAACGATTGCGGCGGAGAAATTCAGCCAGCCGCAAACTCAGGATTTCTCGTTAGTTCCTTACAGCGATTACATCCGGATTCAGGTTTTACTGAATACTGAGGATGTGGAGACCGCAACCCGTCAGAACAGTTATAACGTCTATTCTTATATGGATAGAACGGTAGTTCATCGTGAAAATTTCACATTCACGGTTTCTAATTCGTCCAATCGGATGTATAACACGGAACAAGGCAACAATGAAAACAATAAGGGCCGTTATCAAGGCATGGGCCACACCCAGATCTATACATCAGACATCAGTCAGTATAACGATCACTATTTCGCGACTGTCGATAATTACCGGGTTAGTGGGGTAACGACGGCGCATCAGGATATTAGCTTTAATACCAGCGGGCAGTCTGCCTGGGCAGGCGGAACGACACTGGATGGCGTGAACGGTGTTACTGGTTTGATCCTGACTGGAAATAAACCTTTCAGCAAGCCGAGCGCCAGCGGAACCGGCAATGACTCCAATATCAGTGGAAGTCGTTCAGGAATCAGCGGATACAAATCCTATTTCGTTTTCGGGGATCAGCTGATTTTCTTAGGTACCGGGATTACCAACGATGGCAGCGATTCCGAGGTTGCCACGGTAGAAACGATTGTGGATAACCGTAAGATTAAGGCTGACGGATCCAATCGCTTGATTGTTGACGGCGTTGTTAAATTAAGCGAGAATGGCGAAGAAGTTCTGAGTCATCCGACTTATGCCTGGCTGGAAGGCAATGCTGGCGATGCCATCGGCTATGTCTTCCTGGATCCCGCCGAAATTATGATTAAAAAGGAAACTCGTACAGGAACCTGGAACGAGGTTAACAAGCTGGCCAAGTTTACGGATTATACGGAAAGAACTAACAACTTCCTATCGCTCGCTGTCCAGCATGGGCAGAAACCAACGGACAGTCAGTATGCTTACATCGTGCTGCCGAATGCCAGTCAGGAAGAAACGGCAGGTTATGCGGCTGATGAACACATTCAGATTATCAAACAGGAAGGCGGCGTTCATGCGGTCAAGGATCTGGCCAGCGGACAGATCGCGATGAACTTCTTCACTGCGGGATCGGCTGGAGAGGTGACGGTGGATAAGCCGTTGTCGATCATTATCGAAAAGACAGACAACGCTGAAAATATCCGTCTGGCTGTCAGTGATCCTACCCGCTCGTTAAGTGAAGCGACAGTTACCCTCGATAATGTGAATTTGCAGCACCTGGATGTATTGCGCGGAGAGGCGCAGATCATCCGGGCCGAAGGCAATTCAGTTTCCCTGAAGGTAAATTTCAACCTGAAAGATGGCCAGCCGCGTGAAATTGAACTGGGAACGACCTATGACAGCCAGTCGATCAACTACGCTTCCCAAGCTCAGGGTGCGCATCCGGCGACGGCGAGCAGTCAGGTCAATGATTCCCGGGCTGCGAAGTATGCCAACGACGGCGATTATACAGCCAGCACCTCACGCTGGGCTTCCGCTTATACACAGTCCAATGACCTGATCGGAAGCAACCTGAGTGCGGAAACCAAGGCCGCTGAAAATGATCAGTGGCTGGATATCGACCTTGGTCAAAAGCGGACGATCTCCCAGGTGGTCATTACCTGGGAAGCGGCCAATGCCCGCGAATACAAGATTCAAGGCTCCTTGAATGGCGAAGAATACTTTGATCTTTATCACGCAGTGATTGAGAATGCCGGAAAAGCGGGAAGAACGGATACGTTAACGTTTGAACGGACTGAGGTTCAGTATTTGCGGATGAAGGGAATTGAACGTTCACATTATCAAGGCGGCTATTCCATTGTTGAATTGGAAGCCTATGAAAATCTGTCTTTGACCGCTTCGCTGGAAAAAGCGCAGGCGTTATTAACAAAATATAACGATGCATCCGCCTTTGTTTCCGAAACGATGTACAGCCAGGTCAAGAGCGAAGTGGAAAAAGCAATCGCGGCTGGAAATTCGCTGATTCAGCAGGGCGCAGCTTACGACGATACGGAACTGGCGCGGATTGTCAATGAAGTCGAAAGCGCCTGCAGCCGCTTTAACGCCGCGGTGCTGCATGTTGAACAAGTTGTGATTACTGAAGGCGATGATCTTCTGCTGGGAAAAACGGAAGGCCTGCAGCTGCATGCTTCGGTAATGCCATCCAATGCTTACAACAAAGCAATTCGTTGGGAAAGCAGCGATCCGCAGATTGCCACCGTGGATGAATCTGGTTATGTCCAGGCGATTAACGGCGGAACGACAACGATCAGAGCGATCGCTCTGGACAATGAGGTCAGTGCTGAAATCACGATTACTGTTGAATCGAAGGTCTCCGGCATCGCGTTAAATCAGAGCGAAGCAGCAGTCATGCGCGGTGAAACGGTGACGCTTCAAGCCTACGTTGAACCTGCGGATGCCAACAATAAAAATGTTCTCTGGTCTTCTTCCGATGAGAGTGTGGCGACCGTCGATCAAAGCGGCGTTGTGACCACGCATGGCATCGGGATTGCGACGATAACTGCGACAACAGAAGAAGGTGGTTATCAGGCTGATTGTACAATTAAGGTCGATGCGGATATCAAGGGGACCGAGAACTTGATGATCGGCGCTGTTGCAACCGCTTCGTCCACCGTTTCAGCTAACGGAGTAACGCCGCAGGGAGCAGTCGATCAGGACTATACGACTCGCTGGGCATCCAATTATAAAGATATCTCTGAAGCGGAAGCCGAGGATCAATGGTTATTGATGGAATTACCGGAAGCCCGGACAATCAATGAAGTCCGGATTACCTGGTTCTCAGAAACGGTGTATGGCAAAGAATATCAGATTTTAGGATCCAACGATGGCGAAAACTTTGAAGTGATGGCTAACGTCACCGACGGACAGAATAAACAATATATTATTAACTGCAGCGAAATGACAGTAAAATACGTTAAATTCCAGGGAATTAAACGAACAGCGACTAACGGTGGTTATGGTATCGTTGAATTTGAAGCCTACTACAATCCGCGGATTGTGGATACGCTCACTGAAGCAAAATTACTGGCAAGCCGTTATGACGAAGAATTAGTCGGAAACTATGCAGGCTATCAACAGCTGAAAGCCGCAATCAGTCAGGCAGAAGCTTTAATTCAGGGCGAATTTACCAGCGCTGAAATCCAGCAGGCGGTCAGCGCACTGTCTGCGGGAATCGAAGCTTATCAAGTGGAGATCATCGCGGTCGAAAGCGTCCAGGTCGCACAGCACGAAATCACGCTTGAAATCAAGACGACGGCAGAAATTCAGGCAACGGTAACTCCGGAAAATGCGATTGATAAACAGCTGATTTACACCACAAGCAACGATTCGGTCGTTCAGGTTGATCAGAATGGCTTGCTTACCGCGTTGCGGAAAGGAACGGCAGTCATTACTGTAACTTCCCGCGATGGCGGATATTCCGCGACGGTCAACGTGACAGTAACCGCGTTAACCGATAATCCGCCGGTCATTACAGCCAGCGATGTGACGATTGAACAGGGAAACCGTTTCAATCCGCTCGATTACGCAACGGTCAGCGACGTTGAAGATCAGGATCTCGTCCTGACTGAGGAACATGTTGTTGCCAACGACGTCGATCCATCCATAGCTGGAGTTTATCATGTGACCTATCGTGTCGCAGATTCCGCAGGCAACATCGCGGAAAAAACGATTCAGGTTACGGTGGTGGAAACACCAACGGAAACAACGTTAACCAGTGATCAGGGCATTAAGATCACAGGCTTGTTTACCAGCGGAGAAACCCTGACTGTCAGCGATGTTACTGCGAATCATTCGAATTTCGATCAGCAGGAAATCGTTCAGGTCTGGCAGTTGAAAGTGGTCAGCTCGCGGATGCGAGGCTTGCCTGAATATGAAATCCGAATTCCGTTCACAGGCAAGAAAGAAGGGATCGGTTTATATCGCTATAACGTTTCCTATCAGGCGATTTCCGACTTCAAGATTGAAGGCGATGAACTGGTCTTCAAGACTTCTGTTGCCGAAGGTGTTTATGCGATTACCCGCAGAATTGCCGATCCGAAACCGGATATGCCGTCAGAGCCTTCTGATGAAGTGAACTCTGCCAATCCTGCGGTCCCAGCGCCTCAGGAAACACAAAAATCAACGGGAAACTTCTGGAATTCTCTATTTGGTAAACATAGTAATAAAGAAACCGAAGAAGAAACAACACCAGTGGAAGAACCGAATTCTGAAGCTCAGGATGAGCCAAAAACTGAAACGCCGACACCGACGCCGAATTCGGAGTTAACTCCGGATTATAGAAGAGAAGAAAAATCTTCTGCAGCACCGTGGATGATGATTGGCGGAGCCGTGTTGGTCTTGGTCGGCGGAGCTGCGTTCTGGCTGATCAAAAAAGGCGGAAAGCATACCGGCGAAGAATGAAGGAAATCGATTCAGCATTGAGTCACTCATAAAATGAAAGCAGATGTTCAGGTTAACAAACCCGGATGTCTGCTTTTTTCCTTTCAATGATTAGATCACTTTCTGATTGAACCATTAACTGACATAAGAAAGCGGATGCTTTATATTCATTGGGTTCGCGATTTCGTTCAAGACAGGATAAAAACACTCGAATTGATTTGACATTCAGTTTAGATAAGCCATGTGTTCTTGTTGTTTTCGACAAAAAGGATGTAAAGCATTTCCGCTTTGAGCGGAATCAGGGAATGATTTCTTTGACAACCTGGATGCTAGAATAGGCGCAGAAAGGAGAATTTCAATGAATATTCTAAACTGCCGTGTTGACGACCGCTTAGTGCATGGCTGCGTCGCAACGATGTGGGTTCCGAAGCTCCATGTGGAGCGTGTCCTGTGCATCGACGATGAAAGCGCAGACAATCCGATGCTGAAAAATGCACTGCGCATGGCCACACCCAATGGCGTATTCCTGTCCGTATTAACTCACGAAAAAGCCGTTGAAAATCTCAAAGCTGACCGCTATCAAAATCAAGCCGTCATGATCGTCGCCAAAAGTCCTAAAACCTTCTTAACCCTGGTGGATAACGGGATACCCGTTCCATCGCTGACGCTGGGGAATCTCGGCAACATCGACAAGACCGCGGATTCGGTCGTAATCAGCCGCTACATCACCGTGAATGATGAGGAAGCCGCCGTCCTGGAACAGCTGCATGAAAAAGGGGTCAGGCTGGAAGCCAAGCTGCAGCCGGCGGACGACGCGATTGCTGATTTCTATCAGGTGATGAAAGACAAACGTAAATCATGAGGAGAGGAGAGAGAACGAATGTTTAATCCGATACAGATCATACTGCTGATTCTTGCCTGCCATGTCATCGGAACGCTGGGGCAGAATGTCCAGTTAGTCGCGAAATTCGGCGGCCAGCAGGTATTCCGCGGCCTGATCGCCGGCTTCATTATGGGGGATGTCAAAACCGGGCTGCTGATCGGCGGTACCTTCCAGCTGATGTCCATGGGCTTGGCGGCCTATGGCGGCGCGTCAATTCCTAATTTCAACACTGCCCTGTGGATCTCCGTTCCGTTTGCGATCGCTTCCGGCACCGACGCTCCGCTGGAGCTGGCGATGGCGGTCGGCGTTCCGGTCGCCACGCTGGGCATTCAGCTGGACGTCATTGCCAAGACGGTCAATTCCTATTGGTATCACCGCGCTGAAAAACATGTCGAGAAACGCGAATACAAGAAATTATACCGCGATATTCTCATCGGCGAATACGGCTTCGGCCGCGCCGCTTTAGGCCAGACGCTGCCGGTCATCATCTTCTTACTGTTCGGCGAGCCGATTGTTCAGCTGATTATCAATTATATGCCGGTCTGGCTGACCAGTGCGCTGGGCACGGTTTCCGGCGTGCTTCCGGCGCTGGGCATGGCTTTACTGATGCTGTACATGCCGGTGAAGGAAAACTTCCATTATCTGCTTCTCGGCTTTGTGCTGTATGTCTTTTTCGGCCAGTCGATCCTGGCGATTACTCTGGTCGGCGCGGTCATTGCAATCGTCTTGTTTAAACGCATGGAAAAAGAGTCCAAAGCGGCAGCCAACGCTTATCTGAACGTGGATGCAGGAGGTATCGGAGATGAGTGAAAAGAATGAAAAACTGACTAAAAAAGAACTGCGGAAATTCTCGCTGCGCTATGCCATTACTGCCCAGGCCAGTCAGAGCTACGAAGCGATGCAGGGAATTGCCTGCGTCTATTCGATGGGGCCGTTCTTTGAAAAATGGTTCGCTGACGATCCGGAGCTGATGCAGAAAAAGTTCCAGAACAATTTGAAATTCTTCAACTGCCAAACTTATTTCGGTGCCGCGATCACCGCAGCGGCGCTGGCGATCGAGCAGGACCGCGATCCTTCGTCCCTGCAGCTGGCGGCTTCGTTAAAGACATCGCTGATGGGTCCGTTCTCCGGCATCGGCGACGCGCTGTTCAACACGATACCGAAGGTCGTTATGGGCGCGATGACTGCCTATGCAGCGATTGAGGGCAACTGGATTACCAGCATCATCATGATCGCGATCTTTACCCCGCTGATTACCTGGGTTCGTCAGAAGATGATCGAAGTCGGCTATTACGGCGGCGCGGAATTGATTACCTCACGCAAGGATCAGCTCAACAACATCCGCGACGCGGTTTCTGTGCTGGGCGTCATCGTCATCGGCGCTCTGATTCCTTCGCTGGTCAAGGTCACGACGCCGCTGGCGATCACTGTCGGCGATGCGACGCAGACGATTCAGTCAATTCTGGACGGCATTCTGCCGTCGCTGCTGCCGTGTCTGGTCACCGCGATTACCTATTTCGGCTTAACAAAAATCAAGGGCATGAATACGGTTAAGATGGTCTGGATTCTGATCGTTGTGACGATTCTGCTTTCCTACTTTGGTGTCATTGCCTAAGCCGGCTACCCGGCGGATCGGCGAAACTGGCGGTCTGTCCGGAATTCGTCTGGCAGCGTTGGATTTTGACGGCACGCTGGTTCCCAAGGATAAGCCGAATGTAGATTTAAACGATCGGACCGCGGCTTTGCTGGAACAGCTGCGCTGCCGGGGCCTGCGGCTGATCGTCGCGACCGGGCGGCATCCGTCCTTTATTCAAAAACGAATCCGGAAATTTCAATTCGATGCGGTCATCGGCTATTCCGGCAATGTTGTCAGCCACGGCCGCCAGGAAGAAGCCGCGGCGTTCAGCTTGGATATGATCCAAGCGGTCTACACCTTTGCGCAGAATCACCCCGGTCTGGAAATGACGCTGTACTCAGATCAGGGCATAGCCTGCGGAAGCAGCTCGGAAAGCAAGGAGGCGCTGCTGAAAAAGTGGCGGCGCACCGACCGGATCTGTGATTTGAATGGAGTTGCCGATTTCCTGATCGGTGACATTCGGAAAGTTACAACGATGCAGGTCAGCCGGATCTGCCTGCACCTGGACCGCTGGGAGCTGTATCCTGGAATCAAGTCAAAATTTCAAATTCGTTTTCCCGGCTATCGTTTGGTCAAAACCGGAGATAAACAGGCGGAGGTCCTGGCTCAGGGACGCTCTAAGGCTTCCGAAATTCTCAGGCTGGCGCACAGTCTAGGCATCAGCGCAGATCAGATTGCCTGCGCCGGGGATGATGAAAATGATATGGAGATGCTGCAGCTGTTTGATCACAGCTATTATATCGGCAGAAATGACGATCCGCTGCGCTCAGCGGCGGCCTTCTGCGCGGATCACGTCAATGCCGTATTGGAACAACTGTTAATTAAAGGAGAAAGTCATGTTTAAAATAGCGTTGGCCAGTCATGGCAGCTTATGCCGGGGTATGCGGGAAACCGCAAGGCTGTTTACCCAGGACGTCAGCTTCATTCAGATCTTTCCTTTTTATGAGGAAAATCCGGAATCGGACGCGGAAGCGCAGCTGGACGCCTGGATTCAGGATATTCACGAGGAAGATGTCGTCGTGATGCTCACGGACATTTTATGGGGAAGCGTCAACCAGAAGATCATGCTGAAGCTGCAGAACCGAACGAACGTGCATATTGTCACGGGACTGAACCTGCCCTTGCTTCTGGAGATGATCACGATGGAGCCCCAGTCGGTCACCCCGGAACTCATATCCGAAAAAGTAAAAAGCTGCCGCGATTCGATCGCATTCATGCGGGAAGTGACCGTCGAATTTCAGGACGGCGACGAATAGGAGGATTTTATGGTAAAAGTTACGACTACGACAAGCGTGAACCTCACGCCCGATCATCCGACATACATTGCCGGACACGCCATGCGGACGGAGAAGTTCAAGGGCGTTCATGATGAAATCGAAGCGATTATGCTGGGACTGCAGATCGACGGGAAGCCGTTTTTATGGATTGAAGCCGACATTTCTAATTTTGACTGCGATTTTGTCCATCTGTTTAAGTATCACATCGTCGAAACTTTGCACATTCCTTATGATCACATCATCCTCAGCGCGGACCACAGTCATTCCGCTCCGCTGCTGCTGACGCGCAATCCGGAAATGCCGCATGATGATGGGTGGCGCAAGGAGGTTCTAAAGAAGCTGATCGACGGCGCGCAGGAAACGATGAATAAGGAATTTCACGAAGCGGCGCGCGTGCAGTGCACGAAGGGCGAATCGCAGGGATATTACGGCAACCGCAACGCGAAGGACAAATATGGCGATACCTCGATTGTTGTGATCGAATTTAAGGATGAGTCCGACGCTACCATCGCGGCCTTGGTGAACATGTCCTGTCATTCCACCGTGCTTTCTCCGGAAGAATACCAGATTTCAGGCGATCTGCTGGCGGCCGTCCGGCGCGAGCTGATTCCGTATCTGAACGTCACGCCGCTTGTCTGCAACGGCAACGCCGGGGATATGTCCAACCGGCTGTACCGCCAGAACAATGACTTCAATGAGCTGAAGCGTGTCAGCTCAGGCATCGCCCGGCAGATTTCCCAGTTTGATACAAAGCTGGACCTGACCCTTGCCCATCCGCAGTCAAAAACCTTTGTCTTTCCAATCGAATACGATCCGGATATCGACGTCCTGAAAGCCCGCCTGGCCGATTCCCAGGCTAAGCTGGAACAGGCGGTCGCTTACGATGAGCGGAAGTGGCTGATCTCGGAAATCAATGGTTTCCAGCGGAAAATCAAAGCGGGTCATGTTAAAATGGATTTGGAAGCGACGATTCTGCGGATGCAGGACTTAGAAATTGTCGTGCTGCCATGCGAGCTGGTTTCCGCCTTCGGCCGCCAGATCAAAAAGAGCTCCCAGGCTAAAGTGTGCTTTGTCTGGGGCTATGCGAACGGCCAGAACGGCTATGTCGTCGAAGCCAGCGAATTCGGCGGCGGTCATGACGGAATCTCAACGCAGCTGCCGAAAGGCAAGGCGGAAGAATTTGTCGCCCTGATCATCCAGCATTTATTTAATAATTAAGTCATTGAAAGAATCCTCGTTGAAAGCATTTTGCCTTTGATGAGGATTCTTTGCAGAACAGGAGGAAATCCATGGTCTATCATTTTACTTCCCGCGAAAAGAATATCCTGCATTATCTGTCCATCAGCGATACCTATATTTTAGGCAAGCAGCTGGCGGCTGTCACCGGAGTGAGCGAGCGGACGATCCGCGATGATATCAAACGGATCAATCAGGTTCTGTTTTCCGAGGAACTGGATGATTTTTTTGAACTGGTCAGCACGCATACGAAGGGCTACAAGGTATGGGTCAAGGATGCCTGCCAGTTCAGGCAGTTTATGAAGGATCTGGATTATGACGTCAACACGATGGAGCGGGAGCTGATCAATTTCCGCGAGCGTGAAATCCGGCTTCTGGCAATGCTGATGAAGGATGTCACGCTTTATAAGCTGTCGCAGATGCTGTATTTCAGCGAATCAACAATCCGCTCGCTAATCAAAAAATCCAACGGCACCTCGCTCAAAAGTCACTACACGATGAACTTCGCCAACGGGAAATTAAAGGTCAACGGCAATGAGATCGCAATCCGCATCGCAGCCTTAAAAACAATCTATGTCAATCCGGAATACAAGGGAATCCCGGACAACATCCGTCGTCAGATCACCAATCCTGAATTTGAGGAAAACGTATATGAAGTACTGGAAAGCTTTTTCAAACAGAGCGAAACGCTGAGCGTCCCGTCGCTGCTGTTTCAATACATGTCAAAGTCGCTCTGGATTTCCTACCGGCGTAATCAGTTTAACAAATGCGTTTCTTTTACCGAGGAAGAAAAGCGGATGCTGGAGAGCTACGACGTGGAATTCAGCGCGGCAGAGGCGATCGTTGCCCTGCTGGACCGCCGGTATCATTACGAATTTCTGCGCGATGACAGCTATTTCCTGGCGATGATTTTAATTTCCTTCGACAGCCGCAGAAATCTGATGATTCAGGAAATGGACAATGAAGCCTATGCGCTCTGCAAGCTGGCGGCCAACGTCATTTTAGAAGATTTTTATGACGGCGGCCGGCTTGAGGACGCGGACGCGCTGATGGAAAATCTGTCGTTGTTTTTCTGGGGCTTTCAAGTCCGCAATCATTTTGATATCAGCCGGCAGTATATGGGCGTAACCCGCGTGAAGCGCAAGCTGATCACTGCCGCCGAATACAGCCGCAAGCTTTCCCGGCTGCTGGAAGATAAGCTTCATACGAGAATTGCGGATAAGGAAATGGTCTTTCTGACCGTCTGCATCGCGGAAGGGCTGGACCGCGGCCGGCTGAGGAAAAAGCAGCGGGTCTTGGTTACGAGTAAATACGGCCTCTGTGAAGCCCGGCGCTATGCTGAACAGCTTCAAAAACGATATCAGGATTCCCTGGCACAAATTGCTTCCTGCGAGTTATATGAGGTTGAGAAAATCTACGATCAGTTTGACGTCATCCTGATCAATGACCGCAAGCTGGCGGCTCGGGACGAAAAACTGGTTTACTATCAGTCGTACAGTACAGTTAATACGATGAAACCGCAAACGGAATATCGGATTACCCAGATCTGCGGCGCTTATTGGTTTTATCATCAGCTTACCTCGGAATGCTTCACGCCGAATCTGGATCTAAAATCCAAGCATGAAGTTTTCCGCTACATCGCCAAACGGTTTCTGGCGCCGATGCCGGAATTCAAGCATCCGGTCACTTTCCTGACGGATCAGGATAAGCGGCTGACCTGCGAATGCGGCTACCGGGTGGCGCTGGTCGCTGTGATCGAAGCATCGGCAGTGAATCAAATTCATTTCCTGATCCTGAAAAATGCAGTTTCCTGGAACCAGCGGTTTGTGCAGAATATTATCTTTATACAGGCCGCTGCGTATCCGGATCTGCAGAACTATGAAATGGGCCTGCAGGCGATGCTGATTGACCCGGATAAATGCAGCCTGCTGATCGGCGAGCCCAATTTGAATACGCTGAGGAAAATATTAAATGTGGAGGAATAAAGCGTGAAAGTAAAGTGTTTCAACTTCCTTGAAGGCTATAATGACGACCGCGCAGAACGCGGCCATGGAGGTAAAAATGAAAGAACTGACAGCGAATGAGACAGCCGGCATCCGGATCGGAACGAAGCCAAAAACCTCAACAGGACTGTGTGCTTTCTTTGCCATCGTGATGATCCTTTCCGGAAATGCCGCGCTGATGATTCCCGGCCTGATCTTTGCCGTTGCGGCGCTGATCGTTGTCTTTGGCATTCAGGATGAAACCTGCGTCCGAATTGGTGCTGAAGAAATCGTCCTGCTTCTGGAAAAAGCGCAGGCGGAGACAGTAATTCCGTTCTGTGAAGTGGCAGAGTGGAATACCCGGGATGGAATCCGAATCCGAACCTTGAGCGGAGAAATTTATTTTATTGAAACCCGGGATACGATGAAAGCGCACCAGTTGCTGCATCGGCGCATGCCGGAATTGGAAACATCCACTGTCCTTCAGCGGCAGCTGCGGGAACGGAAATCGAGGATACGCCGCCGGGCCTCTCAGTAAATAGAGTACAGTTAAAACTGAGTGAAAGAAAATTGAAGAGTGATGACAGGGCGTAGAATCTATGATAATCAAAAAGGTTGAATCTACAAGCTGAAGGCCGGGAATAGAAATAATAGGCTTACTTTAGTAAAAATCCTTCCGATAACTACAAAATATAGTATAATTGTAGCTGAAGGAGCGCTATATGAAAAAAACATCTAATTCTGAGAATTTAATTCTTCAATTGTTTTGGAACAACAAATATCAAATCGCTTGTCATGAGATTTATAAAAGGGTGCGTGAAGCGTATCCCAACCACTGGAAAGATAGTTCAGTCGCTGTTTTTCTAATGAGAATGGAAGAAAAAGAGCTAATCAGGAAAGCAGAAATTGATGGAACAAAATATTGGGTTTCCATCACTCAAGGTCAGTATTCTAAAAATTTACTCAACTCGCTCTTAATGAAAAGTGAAAATAAGACCTTCGATGAAATTCTTCTCGGTTTTATCGAAGATCCGGAGAAACACCAGGCGGCGCTTGATGAAATTGACGCAGTTATAAGAAAATATGAAGCTATGGAATAAGCTGATTTCTCTGCTTAAAAATAATTTATAAGGCACGGATCTCTTTTCTGGATTCAAGCTTAGTCGTTTAGAAGATGGGATATCCCAGAAATTTAGATTGATCGCAGGATCGGCTGATCGACGCCTTCCGGGAATTTCTTATTCAAAATCAGATTGAGTACAACCCGCCGCAATTTACGGAATCCGCTTTGCGGAAGATCATGGAATCCATTCCGATTCCCGTGAACACTCCTGAAATCATAACGTTCCTGATGAATGGGCAAGCGGCTTTCGTCCAAGCCTGCGGGAATAAGCACTAAACGAAAAGCAAAACTCTGCGGTTCTTTTCGTTAACTGCGACGGATCAAGTGCAGGCTTGTCCAGCGTTATTGATAATTCTCTTTCAATCCTGGTTGTGTAAGCAGACTGCCCTAAGGTTGTTACCTTTGCGCGGTCTGCTTTTCTATTTGAAAACGGCTGTGGTATAATCAACTTAAGGAGCAAGTCAATCTATGAATTCCAAGGCCCTGGAGTGTTCAAAATCGATACAGAGCGGGAAATGGCTGCAGATCGAGTATGATAACACGACCGATCAGAAGCGGACATTTTTTTGGATTGCGATCGAAGATATCGAAGTCCCGAGCCGAAGAATGAAAGTGAAAATGTTCAATCCGGAAAAGTCGATGGATGTTTTGGACGGGACGGTTTATTTTGATAAAATTCTGTCGGCGCGGGTCATCGAAAGTACAATCTTTCCGCTTCAGGAAGCCTTGATCGATAAAATCCGCGCGCATTACAACGACTTTGATTTTCTGGAATATACCGGCATCAACGAGCGGGTGCTCGGCTATTACCGGCAATGCTACCTGTTGGATCAGGACACCTCCGTTCACAGCTATACGCTGGTCGATGGTCTGGATCCCGATATTTTAAAGAAGAACGCGATGCCGCTGGGCCTGGAACAATTTGATCAGATGGTGCGGCGGCTGCAGAATGAGCTGCGCCTGCAGCGGCGAAAACAAGCTCCGGCCTGGCTGAAGCTGGCGATCAATGTACTGGCTTTACAGCGGCGGGATGGGATGATTCCGATCGTTTACCGCGATCTTTTGCTCGATCTGATTCACCGCCGGCTGATCGTCTCGCCGGATCTTGGCTTCAACATCAAAGTCAGCGACGACGAGGATCAGCCGCGCTTTTTACTGCAGCGCTATCTCGACTGCTCGGCCGGGGAATTCATCGACCGCTATCCGAATCAGGCCGCGATGATGAGCGAACAGATTGCGGTGAACTGCAGCCGGGGCGAAACCGTGGATGAACGGCCGTATTTGTTTGAACTCAAGCGCCGGATGAACATCAATATTGAAACAGAATACAATGAAATTCAGAACCAGATGCAAAATCAGACGCTCTGCGCCCCGCTGAAAGCCTTCTTCGGGATGCCGGAAAAAGTCAGCCGCCGGCGGAAGACGCCGGTTCTGACGCTGGGATCGCAGGTCAACATCAATCAGTTCCGGGCGATTTACAATGCCATGAATCAAAATGTCGTGTACGTCCAGGGGCCGCCGGGCACGGGAAAAAGCGCTACGATCGTCAACGTGCTGCTTTCCTGCTTCCTCAATAATCAGACCGCCCTGGTCGTTTCCAACAACAACGAAGCGATCGACAATCTGGACCGCAAGCTGAACTCCCTGCAAAGCGATGACCGGCGGATCACCTTTCCAATCCTGCGCTTAGGCTCCAATCAGAGGATCGAGGAAGCGCTGGTGCAGATCAATCTGCTTTTAGATCAAGCTCAGGCCTGTCCGCCGACGCGGGAAGAACGGGAAGAACTGAAAGCACTGACGAAGAAACTGGCCGGCAGCCGTAAGCAGATGAATCAGCTGCTGGATCAGATCGAAACCCGGCTGGAGCTGGACGAACAGATCGAATCACTGGAAGGGGTATTAAACCAGCTGCGGTTCAGCAGCCGGCAGGAGCCGAGCGCCCAGATGACCGCGATGGCAATCGAAAGCCAGCTTGCCGGACTGCGCCGTCAGCGCCAGACACTGGAAGGCGTGAGCGAAGATGAAATCCAGGCAGTGCAGGATCCCCGCGAAGTTCTGCGGTTTCTCGACCTGAAATCCCGGGCTGTGCTGCAGCGCCTGTTGAACAAACGCAACGAACAATTACAATCAATCCTTCGGATTCCCAATCCGGAAGACCGGTTTCTCGAGTTCCGGGCGCTGATCCAACAACGCGAAGGGTTGGAACAAGTGTTGGACTGTTTTCCATTTCTGATTTCCACCAATGTGTCCTGCAGCAAGCTGGCCACCGCGGAACCCATTTTTGATCTCATGATCATGGACGAAGCCGGGCAGTGCAGCAATCCGCTTTCCTTATTGCCGATGGCCCGGTGCCGACGGGCGCTGTTTGTCGGTGATCCAAGCCAGCTGCAGCCGGTCATCACGCTGCCCGCTTCCCGCAACACCCGCCTGGTGTGGGATTACGATATTCCCCAGGCCTACGATTATAAGATGAATTCGATCCTCAGCACGATGCTGAAAATCGATACGATCTCAAAATTTATCCTGTTAAAACATCACTACCGCTGCGCGGATCCGATCATCGCTTTCTCGAATCAGAAATATTACGGCGGGGAGCTGGTGATGTGCGGTCCGCCAGCCTCACCGGATGCGCTGATGCTGATCGACGTGCATTCCTCAGCGCAGAAGCAGAAAAACGTGGCGATGGAAGAAGTCGCGGAGATTGTTAGGCAAATCCGCGATCATCCCCAGAAGAAGGTTGCAGTGATCACGCCGTTTCGCCGTCAGGCCCAGATGATCCGGCGGGTTCTGTCTGAACAGGACCTCGATTTCGTTAAGGTTGGAACAATCCACACCTTCCAGGGCGACGAGAAGGACACGGTGATTCTCAGCTGCGCGATGACAGAATCGACGACTCAGGGCACGTTTGACTGGGTGAAAAACAATCAGGAGCTGATCAATGTCGGCGTTACCCGCGCTCAGCAGCATTTTATCATGATCGCCGACCGGGCCCAGATCACCCGGTTCTCCCAGGGGAAAACCAACGATCTACTGGAACTGATGCAGTATGTCGGAAAACAGGGCCAAACCCGGATCAGCGCGCGGGAAAGCCAGCTGTTCCAGTCCAAGGTCAAGAATTTCAAGTATTTCAACACGGCCGCGGAAGATGAGTTTTTGAAAACACTTCTGCATATCAAATCGGTATTCGGTCAGATTTTAGTTGAACAGAAGGTCAAGATCACTGACGTCCTGGAATTGGATGCCGGAGATCGAAAGTTGTTTATGTACGGAAATCAAGCTCATTTTGATTTTGTGATCTATGATTTAAGTCACCGGCCGTTGTTGGCGGTGGAGGTTGGCGGCACGGAGCATTTCAACGATGCCAAGGTCCGCAGCCGGGACCAGAAAAAGCGTCAGATCTGCGAGGTGCATCAACTCCGGTTGATCACGATCCGCAACGACTATGTGCGCCGCTATTCGTTTATCAAGGAATCCATTTTAGAAGCTTTAGGCGAATAGCCTGAACGAAGCGGCTGGACAGGGACTTATGAATCCGGCAGAGGAGGACAGTGTATGCAGGAAGAAACAAAACGCCTGGCCGGCGTGCTGATCGGCATCCACCGCCGTCAGCGCTTAAAGGAAGATCCGGCCGGCGGCTGGACGCAGGATCAATTTATCCTCGATGAAGCGGGGGAAGCGATTTGTTCGCGGATGACGTTATATAAATTGGAACAAGGCCAGGGAATTCAGGATGAAGAGCGGCTGGAGCTGCTGCTCAGAAAACTGGGGGAAACGCCGTTAAAACAACCCGAACAGGTTAGTCTTCGTAAAGAACGAATCCAGCGGCTGAAGCAGGCTTACGAACAGTTCGATCAGAAAGCGCTCGGTGAGCTGCTTACGGATATCGAAGCCTTGCCGCCGACAACGCAGGTGATCACGATGGAGCTGCAGCTGTGTCTGTCCTTGATCATCGAGCATCTTGCCTTTCCGGATACACAGCCGCACAAACCGCTGTATATCCGGTACCGCGAATTTGACGCGAAGCTGAAAAATCAGATTTTCATGTATCTTGATCTGGCTCAGGTGCTGGATGAGGATTTATACGTCATGATGATCGTCCTGTTCTGGCAGATCAACATCAATCAATGGACGGATCGGAAACTGTCCGAAACCTTACTGGAACGGCTGGAGCAGTGCGAGCCGCATGACGGGATCTGGCTGCACCGCAAGGGCACCTTCCTTTCTGCGCTGAACCGCAAGGCGGAAGCCTTGGATTGCTTTAATCAGGTGTTAAGCGGTTCGTTTCCGTTATCGGATGCCGTGCGCACCCTCACGGAGATCATGCGCTTCCGGATCTGGAAGCAATTCGATCCAGATGACGCTTTTCGCAGGAGCGGATCCTTTGAACAGACGCTGGCTGCGCTGCCGGAGGAGCTGACAAGCCAGGGCTGGATGGAGCTGGGACTGTGCCTGTGCGAAGGCGGCGAAGAAAAGGGGACGGAGCGGATTGACCGGGCGTTAGCCCAGGCGCCCTATCTGGCATTGTATTATCTGCCGCATTTATTTCACTGCCCTCTGGATCCGGTGCGGATTCTGAGCCTGGCGCAGATCTACCTTGACCGCTGGACGACGCCCGGAACGCTGGCTATTTATCGGTATTATGAGGCAAAGCAGGCCGGGGAAGCGCCGGGCTTACTGCAGCAGTGCATATTGAAAGAGATTCTGCCGGAGATTGAAGACACGGTCTATCGTCCGCAGGAGTTGATACCGCTGCTTCATGACGAACTGCTGACCCTGGTGCAGCAGAGCGGCAGCTACAAAGGGCTGGCGGATTTTGAGCAGATTACAAAACGTCGGAAACCGGCGCTGATCCGCGAAATTTGGATCAATGGATAAAGGCAGGACTTGCGGGTCCTGTTTTTGTTATAGTGAAGCCGGGTGATCAAGATGAGAAAGAAAGCAACGAAAGTAAAAATGCCGCAGGCATTAATGGATGAAGCGATAAAGGAAGCTCCAGAGAATGGGAAGAGACAGGAGCGAATGGAGGAGAACGAAAAACCGCTGCTACGCAACCGCAGCTATCTGCTTTTGCTTCAGGGCAACCTGTTCTCCGGCTTCGGCGACGTACTGTTCAGCATAGCGGCCGGGATCTGGGTTTACAAACAGACGGGATCGACGATGATGATGAGCGTCATGAGTTCCATCAGCATGGCGGTTTCCGTGCTGATCACGCCGTTTTTGGGACCGATCGTCGACCGGCGAAGCAAGAAAAGGATGATGGTGCTGATGGACTTTATCCGCGGAGTGACGCTGGTGCTGGCTGGAATGTGGTTTTGGGGACGTCCGTTATCGGTGCCGGTGCTGATTCTGTGTGCGGCGGCGATGGCGCTGTGCAACGCACTGTTTAACCCGGCCGCAACGGCCGCGTTTACGCTTGTCGTTTCGCGCAGCCAGTTCATGAAGGCACAGTCGTGGAACACCGGGTTGTTCATGGTCATCAACCTGACCGGCAAGGGAATATGCAGCCTGTTGGCGCTGATGTGCGGGCCGGCAACTTTGTTGATCGTCAACGGCGTGCTGTATTGGGCATCGTCCTTGTCGGAATGTTTCATCACACTGCGGCCGACCGAAGTCCCGGCCTCAGCGTCAAGTTCCTTTTTCAACGATTTCAAAGAGGGCTTACAGATCACGTTCGGCAATCCATTCCTGCGCGACCTGCTGCTTCTGCTTCTAGCCTGGAATGTGCTGGTATCCGGATTGTCGTCAGTGACACTGCCGTTTTTGCAGCAGAAGGGACTGATCGATGAATTTTACAGTTTATATCTGACCTTCGGCAGCGTCGGCGCGGTAGCCGGAACGTTTATCCCCGGAATGCTGCCCAAACCGCTGCGCGATAAGCTGTGCAGCTTACTGCCGATGATCCTTGGCATCCTCGCCTCGTTCATCACCGCCTTGAGCCGCAATCCGGCGTTGGTATGCGTTTCGTATCTGATCGCCAATCTGTTGAATTCGATCGGCAACATCATCGTTTCTTCGGCGATGATTCTGGGCTGCGAGGAACAGATGCGCGGCCGGTTAGTCGCGCTGGAAACGTCGATCATGACGGCAGGCCGGCTGATCTCGACGCTGGCATTCGGTTTCTTTGGCGAAAGCCTGGCTCTGGGCCTGCTCTCAGCGATCGGTCAGGGGATTTGTCTGATTCTCTACCTGCCGTTTGTGAGAAACCGCCGCCTGAATCAATTTTTGAAGGAAGGCATCAGCACAGAATCCGGGGCGAGTTGAGTAAAAAAGTCCGCAGCGATCGCGGACAGGGTATAATAGAAGAATAAAAATAAAGGAGTCAAGCATGGAAAAAAAACCCCCTCTATCAAAAATCTACGAAGCGCTGAGCGCCGTGGCAGATCAACGGATTGACATCCAGACAGACCGCGCTTATGTTCTCTCCTCGGATCACGCCAAACGGTACACGGTCAAGTTTTTGGAAAACGGCTATTCCAGCAACGACAACGCGACACTGTGGCAGCATTATCCAGGTTATCCCATTCTGGCTGTGATGATGATGCAAGGCCAGCTGAAGATCCATGAAGAACGTTTGTCCTGGTTTCGGGCAGTGAACTGGAAACAGCTGAACACAAAGTATAAAAATCAATATGACAAAGCGATCGCGGAATTCCTTGAACCGTTTTCGGAAGCGGTCCGCAGTCAGATTGAGGATGAAGTGGAATGCGTGTTTCATCAGCTGGAATCGATGGAACTGACGATCAAAGGCAACCGTGAACCGAGAAATCCAGAGTAAAAACCCATCTTATCTTATTAATAAAATTAGTCAGATACGATTTGCCAAATCATACCTGACTAAAATATTTTTCTGCTTTTGGCAGCGATGTCGATCATCAATCGTGATCGGATCTGGCATTGATGCCATCCCTGCGGGGCGGCTTCCGGCGCTTAAGTTTGGATAGCGGCTGGATGACAAGAAACACCGGCTTCTTCGAGGCGTGACCGATCAGCGTCACAGAGCGGCGCACAGCTGGGCTAAGGCCTGATCCAGAGCCTGATAGAACAGTCCAAGATGGCGGCCGTCGACTAAGGCATGATGACATAACACAGATACCGGCAGAACCAGCCGGTTATCCCGCGTTGAGAACTTGCCCCAAGTGATCCGGGGATTACTGTCGGCAGGGATCGACACCGGCTGAATCAATGCGGAATATGAAATCCAGGGCAGCGTGGAAATGTAGAATAAATCAAGCGTGTCCCCCTCGCTTTCCGCAATCGATCCGTTTTGCTTCGCCGCTTCCTGCATCTTTTGCGCATAAGTCAGAAAATCGGAGAAGGGCAGCGAATAATCCAATGTGCAGTAGCAATAGGTTCCATCCTCCAGAGCGACGGTATGAGAAGTCCGGCAGCGGTCAAACTGAATGATTTGCCCCTCCACAATCCGCTGGCGGAATTCCGGAACGGTATTTGCGGCCTGAGCGGCGCAGTAACAGAAGGATAGGAAGAACGGCAGACGCTGTTCTTTAATTTTGGCGTGGAACTCAGTGATCTCGACATCGGCGGTCACGCCGACATAGGGATAAGCAAGCTGGCTGAAGTATTCAAAGTGGTTTTTTCGCTTGTAGGTTTCCAGGTCTATAATTTGATAATTCATGATTTTCTCCTTGGCGCACACGCGGTTTAAAATAAAAGGGAATTGAAAAGCCGTAAACGCAGAGTCTAACCCTTTCGGATTATCATCCACAATTTACGGCAGAGGGTAGAAACGTTCAACCTGATTATGAGCTGTTATAACCTGGTCTCATTATAGAACAGACCCGGTTGATTCTCAAGATTGAGAAGCAAAAAAGACAGCGGGGGAAAATTGACTGTCCTTCCGCAAGTCCGTGTTTTCCGCATATCTCGAAACAAAACCGCTACCGGCAAATCGCAGCTTTTAAGCGCAGGAACACGGTGCGGATCCCGGCCAGCAGAATGAAGATCTCCAAGCGTCCTAGAAGCATGCCCGCCATTTCCACAATCAAGGCCAGCGCGGGCGTGGCCGGATCGGTAATGCCGATCGACAATCCCACAGTCCCCAGCGCGGAAGCAAAATCGAACATCGCCTCGATCAACGTGCAGTTCGCCGTCAGCATCAGCAGGAACGTCCCGCCTAAATAGATCAGGAAGTAACTGAAGACAAAACACGAGGTTCCTTCCAGCAGCTTTTGATCGATGATCGTTTTCCCCTGCGGCCGGGTATAGAACGAACAGGTAACGGTTTGCCGTGGAGCACCGCGGCGGCGCAGATGATCGCCCAGTCCCCGCAACATCAAATACACCCGCGTCAGCTTTAACCCGCCCGCCGTCGAGCCGATGCCGCCGCCGATCAACATCATCAGAATCAGGAGGAACACCGCCGCCTGCGGCCAGTCCGCATAGCCGACAGTGGAAAAACCGGAAGTCGACAAGGCGGAAATCACCTCGAAGAATGCGATCCGGAAGCTGCCGGGCAGTCCGGTGTAAGCGGCGCAGAACAGCACCAGCGCTGTTAACGGGATCGCTGCCGCCAGAATCAGACCCAGAAACCGGATCTCGCTGACGGCCAGAAACTTCCGTATCTGTCCGCGCATCAGAAGCAGCAGCGCCGCAAAATTCGTCGTGCCGATCAACATCAGCACCACGGTGATGAATTCGATCAACGGACTTTGATAGTAGCCGATACTTTGCGCGCGGGTGGAAAACCCGCCAGTTGACAGGGCGCACATCGCGTGGATCAGGCTGTCGAAGACATTCATGCCGGCCAGAGTATACGCCGCCGTGCCAAGCACCAGAAATGTCGTATACATCAGGCAGATCAGCCGCACAGTCCGGCTCAGATTCGGAGCGAGCTGATCCGAATGCCCTTCCGCCAGCACCAAATTCATGCTTTGTCGGTTCACAACGAACAACGTCATCACCATCACGAATCCCAGCCCGCCGCAATATTGCATGAAGCCGCGGTGAAACAGGAACATCGGTGAAACCTCAGACACATGCAGCACGGACAAGCCGGTTGTCGTCCAGCCGCTGACCGATTCAAACAAGGCCTGGATGAAATTCAGCCGGCCGGCCAGGACAAAGGGTAAAGCGCCGATGAGAATTCCGTACAGCCAGGCGAACAAGACAAAGCTGCCGCTTTTCTGGATCTGCAGCGGACGGGGCACATCAGGATCCTGGACGCGAGCTTTCCAACAGACGCCTAAACCCGCCAGGATGGAGACACCGGCGGGGATGCCGAAAGCTTCCAGTTCTCCGGGCTGAAAAGGAAAGAAGAGTCCCGTCAGCAGCGGAACAGCGCAAAGCAGACCGCACAAAATCATGAATTTACCGGCAAGATCCGCACTGAGTGGGATCGCTTTTTTGATCATTTTCATCGCCCTGTCAGCACCTTGACCGCGGCGGTCTCCTGTCTGGCGGCGGCGATCAGGATCAGGACGTCCTGTGCCGCGAGCCGCGTGTCGCCATGAGGAACTAACGGCTGGTCCGCCCGCAGGATCGTCGCGATGATCACCTCGCGGCTCAGTTGGAGTTCACCGAGCGTTTTGCCGATCACCGGTGAGGAAGCCGGCAGCCGCAGCTCGGAAATCCGCAGCTGACCGCCGCTCAGGGGAAGCAGTGTTGTAAATTCGTCGAGAAACGCCTGCTGCTCGACGATGCTGGTTATCGTAGATAAGGCGCAGACGACGGAATCAATCCCCATCTTGTAGAAAAATTTTACTTTCTCCGGACTGGCAGTCAGGGAAACCGTCTTGCGGATATGAAATAATTTTTTGCACAGCTGGCAGATCACGAGGTTATCATCATCCCGCGGCGTCAGTGCGATCGCGATATCCGCCTGCTCCGCCGCAGCGTCTTCCAGCACGAACGGTTTGGAACCGTCGCCCGTCATGACCGTTAATCCGGGCATCTGCGCTAAAACCTGGCAATGGGCGGGATCTTTGTTGATCGCAGTGACGTCGTAGCCCTTGTCCAGAAAGGAGCGGGCCAGACGCTGCGCTTTATGGTAGCCGCCGATGATCAGAATTCGCTTTTTCATGGTCAATAACCTTCCTCTTGTTTTCCATCCGGGATTGCAGTGCAATCCGCTAACAGCCGCTCGATGGCCAGCGCTGAAAGTCTCGTTGGACAGAGCGTCTGAATTCCAAATTCCCGGTAAACACATTCCCGCTGCGGATCATACAGCCGGCAGATGATCTGCGGTGTACGAAAGCATTCCCGCGCCAGCTGCGCGATCATGATGTTGGTGTTGTCGTTGTTGGTGACGATCACCAGATGATCGGCGCGATTCAGCTCCGCCTGGTTTAAAGTTGCGCGGTTAGTCGCGTCACCGGTCAGCGTCAGTCCGGCATAGGCCGGGGATAATTTACGGAAGGCGGCTTCGTTCTGATCGATCAGAATCACATTTTTGCCCGCATCTGACAGCTGATTTGCCAGCGTGGAGCCGAGCCGTCCGCAGCCGACGATGACCGTCAGCTCTGATTTGCCAAATAAGTTCATGCTTAACATGAAGTTTTCCTCCTTACCACATGGCCGATGCCTTTTTCATCATAGAGAATAGTCCAGGGATTCGATGAAACTTCACGGCAGTCGCTTACGGAGTAAGCGAAGCTTCCCTGAGCGTTCATGGACGCGCACAATTCCAGATTGCAGCGGGCCGGAAGATAGGTCGGATCGAGCGCCGCCGCGGCCCGGAAATGCTTCAGCGCAATTAGCTGTTCCTGTTGACTGACGAATAAAATTCCCATCAGGTTATGCGGGATTGGCGAATGCGGATGATCGCGCATCGCCTTGGCAATTTCCAGTTCTCCGCCGGCGTAATCCCGCCGGCGGACCGCAATCCGGATCGTTTCGATCAATTCATTGAGTTGAATGGGATTTACGATTTCGTTCATTTTGAAGACCTCCGCTTTATCTTGACGGGAATAGAATACCGTGAAAGCTGTGAGTTTTGTGTGAGAAAACCGGTTCGCCGTGTGAGAATGGCGTGAGGAGAGCGGCGGGAAAAAGTAGAAACTCAGCTGTGGAAAACGGATTGAAAAGGCCGCGGGGAACGCATAAAATCAGGGAATCCGGCATCCCGGCGGTTGACGGAAAACGGAATTCTTTTTATGATAAAATACAAACAGACAGAACAAAAGGATGAGAAACGATGGCGGAAAAAGAAACGATGAAGTATCGGCTGGCCGAGGCGGTCAAGGCGCTGATGGAAACGGAGTCCCTGGATAAAATCACCGTCCGGGATATCGTGACTGCCGCACAGACAACGCGGCAGTCGTTCTACCGGCATTTCCAGGATAAATATGATCTGGTCAACTGGTACTTTGAGCGGCTGGCAGAGAAATCATTTAAACTGATGGGCGTTCAATATACACTGCGGGAAGGCTTGCTGAAGAAATTTGAATTCATCCGGCAGGAAAAAACATTTTTCTCCCAGGCCTTCCGATCGCAGGACTATAATTCATTAATGCGTTATGATTACCAATGCATTCTTGACTTCTACACGGAGTGGATTGAACGGAAGACACGCCGGCCGCTGACGCCTCAGATCCAGTTTCTGCTTGAGATGTATTGTGAAGGCTCGATGCAGATGACGGTAAAATGGGTGACCCAGGGCGCGAAGGAAAGCCCGGAAACCATTGTGGATTTGTTGATCGACGCTCAGCCGGAAAAGCTTCGGGCGGTGCTGCGGGATACTGAGCTGGAATGAAATGATTGTTACATTTTTATCAAAGTGTAACTTGAATCCTTTGTTAATTTATTTACAATTGAAGTGAAGAAAGCGAAGGAGGAAATCAAGTATGGCAAATCGCTTTATGTTAAATGAAACAAGCTACCACGGCTACGGCGCAATCAACGAAATCGTGAATGAGGTGAAAAGCCGCGGCTTTAAGAAAGGCCTGATCGTCACGGATGCGGATCTTGTCAAATTCCAGGTTGTTAAGAAAGTTACGGATCTGTTGGAGGCGGCGGGTCTGCCGTATGCCATTTATGATAAGGTTAAAGCCAATCCGACTGTGGATATGGTGAAGGAAGGCGTAGCTGCGTTTAAGGAAGCCGGCGCGGATTATCTGATCGCCATCGGCGGGGGTTCGCCGCAGGATACCGGCAAGGGCATCGGCATCATCATCAACAACCCGGAATTTGCCGACGTGGTTTCATTGGAAGGCACGGCCGCGACGAAGAACAAAGCGGTGCCGATGATCGCCGTCGCGACAACGGCGGGCACGGCTGCGGAAACAACAATTAATTATGTGATTACGGATGAAGCGAAGCGCCGGAAGTTCGTCTGCGTGGATCCGCATGATCTGCCGGCAGTGGCGATTGTCGATCCGGATATGATGTCAAGCATGCCGAAGGGCTTAACCGCCTCGACCGGCATGGATGCGCTGACCCATGCGATTGAAGGCTATACGACGCTGGCTGCCTGGGAGCTGGCGGATACGCTGAACTTGAAGGCGATCGAACTGATCGGCCGTTCGCTGCGCGCCGCCGTGGACAATGATCCAAAGGGCCGCGAAGACATGGCGCTGGGTCAGTATATGACAGGCATGGCGTTCTCCAACGTCGGATTGGGCGTCGTTCATGGCATGGCGCATCCGTTAAGTGCTTTTTACGGTATTCCTCACGGCGTTGCCAACGCGGTGCTGCTGCCGTATGTCATGGAATTCAACAAGGATTATACGGGTGAGAAATTCCGCGAAATTGCCCGGGTTTTAGGGGTTGACGGCGTAGACGGAATGAATGAAACCGAATACCGTCAGGCGGCGATCGACGCGGTGCGCAAGCTGTCCCTGGACGTGAATATCCCGCAGACCTTGAAGAAAATCGGCGTACAGGAAGAAGATCTGCCGGCGTTGGCGGAAGCGGCGATGGCGGACGTCTGCACCGGCGGCAATCCGCGTCCATGCACCTTTGAGCTGGTCTTGGACGTCTATAAGAAAGCGTTTTAATTGAAGACCTGCGTCATTCCTGAAATTTCAGGAACTCAGGCAGCGGGCCGCTGCCGGTAAAATCATTCCCCGGCATAATGCTGATGAATCATCAAAAAACACTGGAGCATTCCAGTGTTTTCTTGTGGTTTCCGCAGCCGGCGCGGAAGTTGTCTTTGCGCGCCGATGATCTCCGCATGGCAAACTAAAAAAAGCCGGAAACCATGAATCTCGTTTCCGGCAGCCAGTGCAGGCTTTTGGGGATAGTTTTGACAGAGGCTTCTGTGGAATAAGACGGATAGGAAACCTACTTATGATTCCAGCCATAGTATTCCGCATCCTTTTCCAGCGAAATTTCACTGGCCTGTACGGGTTCGTAGATCCAGAATTCCTCATCGGAGAATAACGCCTGCCATTCCTCGATGCTCAGCGTGTAGCGGCTGTTCGCGTTCTGAACCCGAATCCGATCGTTCACCAACGCGTAAAACTGAATTTGATCCGCCTTCCGGGTCATCAGAATTTCACCGCTTTTGAGTGCTGAGAGCGTTTCCTGTGTCTGTATTTTCTGCATTAGTAGGGTCCTTTCTGAATTTCCTGTTCCACCAGCCGGTAGCCGACGCCGATTTCTGTGACGATATAGCGCGGCTTCGCGGGATTTTCCTCAATCTTGCGCCGCAGTCCGGCCATCAAGGCCCGCAGGGCCTGGGTGTCTTCGCCATAACCGCTGCCCCAGATCGCGCTGATAAGATAACGGGTGGTTAAGACCTTGCCGCTGTTGCGCAGAAATAAACTGAGCAGATTGTATTCCATCGGCGTCAGATGCAGCGGCTGGCCGCGCAGTGTAACCTGGCGCTTTTCCAGATCCAGCGACAGCTCGCGGACCGTCAGCACCTTCTGAACCGCCGCGGTGTTTTGCCGGAAAGCATGCCGGATCGCCACGCGGATCCGGGCCATCAGCTCGGTTGTGGAAAAGGGCTTGGTCAGATAATCGTCAGCCCCGGCATCCAGCGCCTGAGCTTTTTCCTGATCCTGATCGCGTGCGGATACGACAAGGATCGGAATTTCCGACCATTCGCGGACCTTACGGATCACATCCATGCCGTCGTAATCCGGCAGTCCCAGATCCAGCAGCATCAGATCGTAAACATTCGCCGTCAACAGCGTCATCGCGCTTTGCGCCGTCGCGGCGTTGTCGCTGGCAAAGCCCTCGGCGCTCAAGACATAGCTGATAAAATTACGGATCTGTGGATCGTCCTCGACGATCAGGATCCGGGCTGTAAACTTGTTCATCGTGTTTCCTCCAAAGGCAGCCGGAATGTGAATTCCGCGCCGTGTCCGTCAGTCCGGTTGCGGGCGCTGATCGTTCCGTGATGCGCCTGTACGATCGACTCGCAGATCGGCAAGCCCAGGCCAATGCCATGCTGTGCATCGGCCCGGCGTGTGCGCGTCGTATAAAAAGTCTGGAAAATGTGTTCGAGATCCTTCTCGGCGATCCCCTCGCCTTCGTCCTGAACGGTGAAGACTGCTTCGTTCTGTTCCCGCCGCAGCGTCAAGGTGATCTCCTCCTGCGGCCGGGTATGTTTCAGGGCGTTGTCCAGTAAATTGATCAGCACCTGCTGGATCAGCTTGCCGTCCATCGGAATCATCAGCACCTCGTCCGGAATGGAAACCTGGATCGTGCGCTGCGGCGCCCGTTTAGCGATGTGATCGAGCGCGGAAGCGATGATTTCCTCGGCTGCTTCCTTTTCCAGATGCAGGTTCAGATGACCGTCCTGAATGCGCGTCAGGCTGAGAATATTTTCCACCAGCGAATGCAGCCAGTCTGCGTCCTGATAGATCCCCTGCGCCAGGTCGTACCGCGGATCGTTTTCCTGACTCATGCCGCGGATCATCTCCGCGCTGCCCATGATCGCCGAAAGCGGTGTGCGCAGATCGTGGGAAATCGCCCGCAGCAGATTGCTTCGGTACCGTTCCTGAGCTGCTTCCTCCTCCGAACGGATTTTCTGTTTCGCGGTGCGGAAGCGGTCCATCGCCAGCGTGATCGTTTCACTCAGCGACTGGACCAGCTGTTTGTCAGCCTCGCTGATCGTGTTCATGGTTTCTAACGGAATTTGCAGTACTGCCAGCCGAACACCGTTGTTTTGCAGCAACAGCTCGACGGTGTCCCCGCTCAGCGGGAGTCCGGGTTTATCGTTAACCGCGGTTTCATCGCCGGATAGAGGCATTGCGCTCTGACCTGGCCGGGCGCCATAAAGGGCTGCCGGCTGTTCATTTTCATCCAGACACAGGCAGCGGACCTCGGCCTGCAAAACGCCGGCGAGCACCTCGGCAGCCAGACGGGCGATCTGCCGGATGTCGATCTCTTCATTCAGCCGCCGGCTGAGCGCATACATCGTCTTGATTTCCTGTTCCCGCTGCAGCGCGTTCTGCGCGTTGAGCTTGGCTTTGGACGTCAGGGCGCTGGTGATGAAGGCGGTAATGGTCATGATTACGAATGTGATCCAGTAACTCGGATCATCGACGGACAACGACCAGTAGGGCGCGGTAAAAAAGTAATTGAAGACCAGCGTCGCCGCCAGCGAAGCCAGTACGCCGCAGGCATAACCGCGGGTCATCCAGGCCGTCAGCAGCACTGCCAGTAAATATAACAGAACGACGTTGGTTTCCGGGAAGCCCAGCTGGCGGAAAACCAGGCCCATCCCGGTCGCTCCCGCCAACAATCCCGTCATCTGCAGCCCGTGCAGCAGCGTCGTCCTGGAAAAAGAAATCCGGGAATTTGACATCGTGCTCATCTCCTGGTACTGATTGTAGCCTAAAATGAGGAAACTGTCCATTTTGCGAAAAGAAAAAATAACGGTTGATTTCCGTGGGTTTGCGTTCGCTGCGTAAAGACTTTTAACCCGAAGTTCGCTATAATAGAAACAGCCGATTCAGAAAATGAACGGATCCGGTCTGGATCAAACGATTTACATTTCCCCGGTCTTCTGCCGGAACCGAACGAATAAGCAAAGTTCGAAAACACGTTAAAAAGGAGTTGATCGCATGAAAAATTTGCCGTCCCCCGAAGCTTTCTGCCAGTATCTCTGGCATGAATATCTGGAAAATCAAAATTACACGATCCTGGGCGACTGTTTCGTACCGGAGACAACCGTGATCGGTACTGGGGAACATGAGGTCAGCCGGAATCTCGAACAGTTCGTTAATAAAATTTCCGCGGAAATCGACGCCCGCACGACAGCCTTTATTATTGAAGATCAATGGTTTCAAAGCCAGTGGATCAGCGCGGACAGCGTGCTGGTGATCGGCGAGCTGCGGGTTCGGGAACAAACGGGGAATCCGCTGGAATTTATCGGCCGGTTCCGCTTTACGATCCTGCTGCACGCGATGAACAACGAATGGAGAGTCCTGCATGTTCACCAGTCCGTTCCGGATCCCGAACAAGGGGCGGATGAATTCTTCCCCCATCGTTTAATGGAACAATCCAACCGCCAGCTGAAACAGCTGGTTGAAGAAAAGACGCGCGCACTGGAAGAATCCTACCGGCAGATGGAATACAATGCCCGGCATGATTCGCTGACGCAGCTGTTAAACCGTCGCTGGGTCGAAACGCAGATCACGGTGGCGATGCAGGAAGGGGATCCGGGAGTCATGATCATGCTGGATATCGACTGGTTTAAGCAGATCAACGACACATTCGGACATCCGCTGGGCGATCAAGTGCTGGAAACGTTGGGCCAGGCAATCCAAACCGTCTTTCCCCAGGCGTTAAGCGGGCGGATTGGCGGGGATGAGTTCATCCTCTATTTAAAGGAAGAACAGGCCGGAAGCTCAGCTCTGCAAACAACGGCGATTGAGAAGGAAGCAGAGCAGCTGCAGCGGGTCTGGGAAGAGCTTCGGCGGCAAAAAGGACTGACGTTTCCCGTCAGTGCCAGTCTGGGCGCTGCCCGTTTTCCTCAGCAGGGCGGGCGGTTTGACCAGCTTTGGCTCCATGCCGATCAGGCGCTGTACCAGGCGAAGGCGGCCGGCCGGGGCTGTCTGCGGTTCTGTGGAGAGCGTGAAGAACGCGATTAAGCAAGAAATGAGATCAAAGCAGTCGGATTTCTGCGGCGCTGATCTTCAGGAGGATGACAATCATGGATTTAGGGAAACAGATCGAACTCTGGAACGAAAACGAACAATACAGTCAGATCATTCATGCGATCGAAGCGCTGGAAGAAAACCAACTCACACCCGAACTGATCAGCGAACTGGCGAAAGCGTATAATAACGCCGCGGATAGTAATGACCAGGCAAGTTTTGAGAAAGCCATTGCGTTATTAAAAACGGTCGAAGAGCCGTTAGGAAAAGATCATAACTGGAATTTCAGGATGGCGTACGCGTATTATTATCTTGATCAGGAGGGACCGGCGCTGAATTATTTTGAAAGAGCGCTGGAGGCCCGGCCGGGGGATGAGGATACGCTGGCATTTATTGAGGATTGCCGCCGGCGGTTAGCGCTGCCTCGCTTTGAAAAGCCGTTCCGGACACGGGTGCAGGAGAGCTGGCGCTTGTTTGAAAGTGAGGAACAGGTGCTGCGGGTCAGGATGCGCAACCGGATTGAGAGTGAGGAAATCATCAGTCAGACGACTAGGCTGCTTCATCCGGCATTTTCAGAGATCGCCTTTGAGATGGGCTGCAATCAGGATCATTATGATCTGATCTTAACGCCCGAGGGTGATCGGGTACGCTTGATCGCGCTGGATTATTATCAGAAGCAGATGCCTGAAAGTCTGAAGAAACACTGGAACGTGATGGTCGGCCGCCAGCCGGCGCCCAAAGCGGCGCTGCGGATTGCGGGACAGGAAATCTCGGCCGATGAAGTGCAGGTCTGGATCACGGAGCATCGTGAAAAGTCGGTGTCGCTGGCGATAAGCTGCCCGTCGCTGGCGGGGCTCATGGCGGAAAATGAAAATCAGGTTTGGTGGATTTTGTCTATTTTGATCGACCAGACGTTGGGAGAAATCGCCGCAATGGCGGTGATTGACGAGGTTAAGCTGGTATCTCAGCCGCAAAGTGACGCGGGCATGACGCTGGCGGAACTGCCGGAAGCTTTGCGCGCGCTGGGACTGGATCTGAATCGCGATCCTGCGCGCGTACTGAACAGCTATACCGCCTACCGGATGGAACCGAGCGAGGAAAGATTAAAACAGGTGCGCGGCGATGTGACGGTCGGTTCGACATGCTGCCCGGTACTGATTCAGCAGTATTTGCAGGGAATGACACAGGCGGTGGATGATCTGCATAAAGAGGGGATCGCGGCTGGCTTCTTCTATTATCCGATCGATGGCTTCCAAGGGGAAGACCGGGCGAAAGCGATCCTGGATTTCCGTGATGAATTGGAGGCGAAAATCAGCGAAAAGGCCGGAACAGATGCCGCAGCCTGGCTGGGCGGCGCATCGGGAATCAATTGCGGGTACCTTGATTTTATTGCCTGGGATCTCAAAGCCGTTTTGGATGCCGCAGTGGCGGTGTTCGAGACTTCACCGGTCGCCTGGGCGGCTTTCCAGGCCTTCCGGACGAACGTCGGCGGGATTTTGTTGAAAAGCGACGAGGAATAGAAGCCTTTATATGATAGCTTTTAAAGCCGCTTTTCGATAAGCCGAGATAAAAAAGAAATTAGAAGAAAGAAACGAATTTATTAAAATCGCAAAAGAAAAGGATGATCGCCAGAAGCAAAGCTGTTGAATAGCTGTTTTGGAATCATCCTTTTATATTTAACTTTGAAAAGAAAATTCGTTTCTGAACTAATGTGTTTGCGTCGGTCTCTTTCTTCTGCCCAGAATCAGCGAAAGGCCGAACATCGCTATTGCCACGCAGATCCAGCTCAGCGACTGCGAGGCCAGCGGCAGATTTTCCAACAGCTGGGTCAGTCCGGGAATTCGTAAACCCAAAGTATCCAGCTCAGTCAGAACGCTGACGACGCCCGTGCTGAACACGGTCAGCGGATAGATCAGGCGGTTATCCCGATATAAAGGATCGCCCAACCCCAGCAGGATCAGAACCAGCGCCATCGGATAAATCATATTCAGCACTGGAACGGAGATCGACAGAATCGCCGATAAACCAAAATTAGAAACGCCCAGCGCGAACAGCGTCAGGAATAATAACCATTGAGAATAGTTGATTTTCGGCGTCAGCGAAGAAAAGAATTCGCTGCAGCTGGTTAACAAGCCGACGCAAGTCGTCATACAGGCTAACAGGAAGATCAAAGCCATGACCCAGCGGCCGCTTTCGCCAAACAGCGAAGTGACGGCCAGCGTCAGCGTCTGCGCGCCGTTAGCGCCGATCGGCATGCCGGAAAGCGAAGTGCCTAACAGTGTTAACATGATATAAATCACCGCCAGAATCAACCCCGCCAGACAGCCGGCTTTCATACTGGTGGACATGACTTCCTGATCGTCGTCAATCCCCAGCGCGCGGATGTTCAAAGAAACGACAATGCCGAAATTGAGGGCAGCCAGCGCGTCCATCGTCAGGTAGCCTTCTAAAAATCCCTTGATTAACGGCCCGGACGCATAATCAGGCTGCGGCAGGGCCGGCTGTCCTAACGGATGCATCAGCGCGGCGGCAAAGACGGTCACAATCAACACTAACAGCGTCGGCGTCAGGAGCTTTCCAAGCCGGTCGATCAGCTTGCTTGGATTGCGGGAAAGCAGCCAGGCGATCAGGAAAAATATGCTCGTAAACAACAGAAGGGAAAGCTGCGGGGAAGTGCTTTCCGGAAGCAAGGGCAGGATCGCCATCTCAAAGGGCAGCGTGGCTGTCCGCGGCGTTGCCAGCAGCGGTCCGATGGACAGGTAGATCAAAACTGCGAAGAACAGTCCAAATCCGGCATGAACCTTCTGAGCCAGAACATCCAGACCATTGAAGCGGGAAACAACGGCGATTCCCAGCACCGGGAAACCCACCGCGGTGATCAGAAAACCAATTAACGCCGGCAGACTCTGCGTCCCGGCATTTTGGCCCAGGAAGGGCGGAAAAATCAGATTGCCCGCCCCGAAAAACATCGAAAACAACGTCAGGCTCAGCAGGATCAGATTCTTTTTAGAACATTTTTTCATAAAACTCTCCTTTCTGTTCGATCCACAAAAAAACCGTCCAACAAAGGACGGCTTGACCGCGGTACCACCTTGATTCCGGAAAATTCCGGCTCTTTTCCCATCTGTCAATGGGCTGTGTCTTTAACGGGATCAGCGTCCGGCACTTCTTACTGTCAGTTCAGAAGGCTTCTTCAAGAGGACTTCGGCTGGAAATCTGCCTGCCGGCTTACACCTGGATCCGGCTCTCTGGTGAGGTTCAGAAATTTCCGTCTACTTATTCTTGTCATCGAATCTATACCCTGATTGTATTCGATTTCCGCAGGATGTCAATTATTTTGTGGAAGATCGACGAAATATAGGTCATGATTTACCATTAATCAATCAGAACTGAGGTTAGTCTCATGATTTTTTTGGCGGAGATAGTCTTAATCTTCTAACATTGCCATACAGAAGAAATAGAAGCGGGATAATTCCGATTTTTTCTTTCATCAATCAAAATAAAATTAACTTAAGAATGAAAGGAAAGGTTGAAATTCCATCAGAATTGCCCTCCTTTTACGACAGACGACAAAAATCTGTCTGCTTGAATCGAATTGAAAAGGCCAAAAGTCGATTCTATCCGGACGGGCATCCGCGGGCAACAAAACCCTGCACAATGAATATTGCGGAAAATAAGAAATAACTCCTTAAGAATATGATGGAAATATTGTTCGCAAAGAAAAAGAACGCCAAAGGTTCTTTTTTTGAAAAAATTTGAATTAGGTTGATTCTCATTTTGGTTGGCTGATCCCTGATTTACTGGGGTTCGGAAGTGGTCCGGGGTTTCAGCTGACATAGCTTTTCTGACAAGGCGGCTGGTTCTTGCAGCACGATCGCCGCGGCGGCTAAAGCCGGATGCAGACAATGCTCGATCGGTTTGTCTTGCGTCAGACCTAAGAGCAGTCCGCTTAAAAACGCGTCGCCGCAGCCCAGCGGATAATCGCCGTCCTTCTCCGCCGAATAGGGGCGGATGCCGTCCAGCGTGATTAACAGCGCGCCATCCTTATCCAAGGTGATAATAATCCAGCTGACGCCTTTTTTTAACAGCGCTTTCGCAGCCTGCGCCATCGGGACTGAGCCGGCGTAAGCTGTCATTTCATCGCGGTTGAGCACGATTCCTTCCCATTTGTCCAACGTGGTCTCCGGCGGAATCTGACCGCTGAAAATCCAATGCGTCTGCGGCGTTTTGGCTAAGAGCGTCGTTAAGAACAAAGGATCAGTCTGATCGGTGATTCCCCAGGTACATTCCGAGAGGACGCAGTAAGGAAGATCTTCCCCCTCGCCATGGAAGAGAAATTCTGGCTGGATGGATGAAAAGTACAGACCTTTTTCCGGATCGGAGGCCGAAATGAAAACCGGCGTGCTTTGGTTGACGACCGGGCCGTAAACGAAACACGTTTTTTTCTGCAGATCGTTCACGATTGCCAGTCCGGCATCATCACGCCCGAATTTACTGACAAAATGTGTTTCCAGCCCTAAACAGCCGCAATTATACGCGACATTGTGCATCGATCCGCCGAAGCTTCGCACGATCTGGGCTTTGTTGCAATGCTCCATTTCAAAAACCTGACGGCCGATCACGACAAGATCGATCATTGAGGTTCCGACCACAGCGACACCATTCATGATTCCCACATCCTTTTCCATCATGATAACAGAAACTCGGCGGAAAGAAAACTGTCAATCTGTGCGGAAATAACGTGGAATTCCGCGAAAATATTTCGAATTTAAAAGAAAAAAGGAAGCGGTCGGCTTCCTTTGTGGATTTCGAAAAAATCCTGTATTTTTCATGAGCCTGACTGATTGTTTGCGACTTCACATTTCTTTGTCAAATTTGACGCGATAGTAAATTGAAATGCCGACGACGCACAGATAGGCGGCGACCAAGGACAGGATGACAAAGAGATCCGTGTTCATCAGCGCGAACGATACCAGTAAAGCACCGAAAATAAAGATCATCGCGTCGTAAGCTTTGCCTTTCGCCCGATTGGCGATCTGCACGTTGCGTTCATCCCGTTGATCAATTTCGATTTGCTTCTGAATCTCAGGCGCGTTTTTCAAGGCATGCCGGCTGATTCCTGCACCGGCGCCATGACCGAAAACGCCGCAGCCAACGCCGATCAGAAGATAAGGCAGAGCCGGCAGGTTATCGGTGGAGAAATTAGATGTGCGAAGCAGAAGTAAACCAGCGGCGATCAAAAGTAATCCGGCTGCGGTAAGCAGAAGCGCGTTTCTTTTCTTCATTTTGATTCCTCCTCATAAATGAAAACTTCTTCAATGCTGACGTCAAAATAACGGGCAATTTTAAAAGCTAACAAAATCGACGGATTATACCTGCCGTTTTCCAGCGAGCCGATCGTCTGCCGGGAAACTTCCAGGGCGGCTGCTAATTCTTCCTGTTTGATGCCGCGCGCTTTACGCAGCGCCTCCAGTCTGTTCTTCATAAACCTCCTCCATTCGTGGAAAGCTTGCTTTCCATTATAGTATAGCACGTCTTGTTTCTATATCAAGTTTGCTTTCCATTTATCTCTGGAATTGAGAATGAACGGAACAAACGAGATTGAGATGAAGTGGACAGTTTTTGGGAAATGATTCATTCGATGACTTGCTTTTCTAATCTTTAGCGCTCAGTTTTTAACTAGGGAGAAGGATAGAAGGGAAAAGTTCTTATAAAATATTTCAGAGAAAGGATGTGATTTTACGCCGTATTCTTTATAATAAAAGAAAGAAGGATTCGTTTCCCATTCCCCAGGCAGGGAAATCAAGCTGGATTTTTGAAAAAGCAGCAGTTGGATCTGAGAATCGACATTAAAAACACAAAAGAAAGAAGGATAAAGCATGTTTAGAATTGGACAGTCAAGCGATATTCATCAGCTGGCGGAAGGCCGCCGTTTAGTTTTGGGCGGTGTTGAAATTGAACATACAAAGGGGTTAGTCGGTCATTCCGACGCTGACGCCTTGCTTCACGCAATCGCGGAAGCCGTGATCGGGGCATTGGGCGAGGGGGATCTGGGAAAACATTTCCCGGATACCGATCCGCAATACAAGGGGATCAGCTCCCTGCTTCTGCTGGAACAGGTAACGAAGCTTATGGAAAGCAAAGGCTATCGCATTGGCAATGTCGACGCGCTGATCATGATTGAACGCCCGAAAATGGCTCCGCATATTCCGCTGATGCGCCAAAACATCGCGCAGGCACTGCATTGTGCGGAGGATCAGGTCAACGTCAAGGCGACGCGCGGAGAGAAGCTTGGCTTTGTCGGCCGGGAAGAAGGCGTGCTGGCGCAGGCCGTCGTCCTGTTGGAGAAAGCGGAAGCATGAGTAAATTCTGTCGTTTCTGGCTGCAGCTGAGTCTGATTTACAACGCAATCATCGCGGTTGAGAGCTTGTTCAGTCAGGCCTGGATGATGCTGGGAATCGCGGCGATCAGTCTTTGGTGCCTGACGCTTTTGATGCAGGGGCGTTTGTTGGGGCTGCGTTTATATTGGACGATGTGTGCGACGATTTTCCTGATCAATGTTCTGAACCATGTCGATCTGTCGTTTAATCTGTTGAACCTGATCGATCCCAGCATCATGACCTTTCTGGTCATGCGCAGCCGCCAGGCTTTCCGATAGACAAAACTCCATTTCGTTTGCGGCAGGAGTTGGGAAAGCGCTGATGTTGTTGATCGTTCCCAGCCTCAGTGTAAACTGAATTCCCTCTTTTTCTGAATCCCGGTTGTCTGCGGAAAAGAGGGTTTTTTGTTTTCCTTAAACGAAATAATTAAAAAGATAAAAAAAGAAGAGTAGATTTCAACTTTTTCCGCAGCTAGAGCACCTAATTAAGCAGAACCCGGAAAAAGATCTTTTTCTAAAATCGGAGGTGATAATCGCGGCGGCAATCTGATTTTAGATCGGAAGGAGCGGACTCATGAACAAAGAAGAAAAAAAGAAATTATTGGAAAAAACGATCCTGGACCATCAAACGATGTTGTATCGGATCGCGTTTTCCATCGTGAAAGAGGAACAGGCGGCGCTGGATGTCGTTCAGGAAACGATCGTCAAGGCGTATTCGCAGATCGGCCAGCTCCGGCAGCCGGAATATATCCGGACGTGGTTAGTGCGGATCTGCATCAATGAGGCCAACGGCACATGCCGGAGACAGATCACACAGCGTCAGCGCCAGGCATCGCTGCAGGAGTATCAGGGCTATACCCAGGATGCATCGCCGGTGGAGTACAGCGATCTGTTTCAAGCGGTCATGGCTTTGGAGCCGAAGCTGCGGACGGTGATCATCCTGCGCTTCTTTGAAGAAATGAAATTCGACGAGATTGCGGCGGCGACGCAAACCAATGTCAATACGATCAAATCCCAGGTCTATAAGGGACTGGAATTACTGAAAGCACAATTGAAACAGGAGGTGTAGAAAATGCAGGAACCTTGGAAAAAGGCAAAAGAAGAATATCAGAACCAACCGCTGCCCCCGCAGCTGGAGATGCGTGTGAAACAGGCGATAGCTCAGGGGCAAAGTCCGGTGCGGAAAGCCCGTTGGGGGTTGAAGGGCTTGATCAGTTTTGCGGCCGCGGCAGCTTGTTTTACCCTGATGATGCACGTGTCGCCGGTATTTGCGCAGAATGTGGCGAATTTGCCGGTGATCGGCGAATTTCTGCGGATCGTGACGGGCGTGCAGATCGATAAGGAAGACGCAAACGAAGTGATTCACATCACGCTACCGAAAGTTGAAAACAGCGGCAACGCGGAATTTGAGAAACAGATTAATCAGCGGATTGAGGAGGAACTGGATCATTTGTCCGCTGAAGCGCGCGAACAAGCCGAAGAACTGAAGAAACAGGCGGAAGGCAGAACTGAACCCTACAATCCGGTGGACTTCTATGCGGATTATCACATTCATTACAATCAGGGAACGCTGCTGAGCTTCTCAATCGACACGACAACCACGATGGCCAGCGGATATGATCAGCGCTATTTCTTTAATCTGGACTTGGAAACCGGACAGGAGCTGACGCTGACGAAAGTGATAGGCCAGGATAAATTGGAAGCGGCAGATCAACAAATCCGCACTCAAATTGAACAGCGTCTGGCTGAAGATCCATCCTCGTTCTTCGATTTCAGTGAAGAAGGCGGTTATCCAGGCTTGAAGGCCGATCAGAAGTTTTATATCAATGAAAACCGTCAGGTCGTCGTTGTTTTCGATGAATATGAAATCGCACCGGGATCCAGCGGAACGCCGGAATTTGTCCTGAATCTGCCATTACTTAAGTAAGCGGCTGGCTATCAAGATAGAAGTCAGGCATTGCGATAATGGCAAAGATCAAAGCTGAAAAAAGGAATGTCAAACCCTGAAGAAAGGGGAAAGAAGAGAACTGGAATAAGAAGAGAGTAAGCAGACCGGATCAGAACGAACGGTCTGTTTTACTTTTGCGTTGAAAAGTTTTATCATAAAAACATTCAGAACCGGCGGTGAAAGCAGGGTATTGGAAATAAGTGGAAGCGAACATCGTGAGGAAAAGGAAGCGGGGAAGGTTATGGTTGAAAAAGGACGAGTTCGGGGACGGTTTGCGCCCAGTCCCAGCGGACGGATGCATCTGGGCAATGTGACGGCGGCATTGTTAAGCTGGCTGTCTGCGCGTTCTCAACAAGGATCCTGGGTGCTGCGGATTGAAGATCTGGATCCGCAGCGCAGCCGGCGCGCATATGCCGAACAGATCCTGGATGATTTGCGCTGGCTGGGATTGGATTGGGATGAAACGCCCCTCTGGCAGAGTGAGCGCACGGCAATCTACGAAGAAAAGCTCAGCGAGCTGCGGGAGAAGCAATTGATTTATCCCTGTTACTGCAGCCGGGCAGATCTGCACAGCGCCAGCGCTCCGCACGGAACAGATGGGGAACTGCTCTACAGCGGACGCTGCCGGCATTTAAGCGAACAGGAAAAATATGCGCTTGAAAAAAACCGCCGGCCGGCAATGCGGATCCGGGTGGACGATCGGGTCATTGCGTTGAAGGACGGACTTCAGGGACAGGGGGTGTCGCGGCTGGATCAGACCTGCGGTGATTTTATTGTGCGGCGTTCCGACGGCGTGTTCGCCTATCAGCTGGCAGTGGTCATTGACGATGGATTAACGGGAATTACCGAGGTTGTCCGGGGAATGGATCTGTTATCGTCCACGCCCCGCCAGATCTATCTTTATCATTGTCTTGGCTTGCCTGTCCCTGAGTTTTATCACATTCCATTGTTAATCAACGAACATGGGCAGCGGTTATCCAAACGGGATCAGGCGCTGGATCTGGGCGAGCTGCGTCAACGTTGGAGCGCGCCGGAGCTGATCGGAAAGCTGGCCTGGATGACGGGCCTGCGCGATGATTTTGAACCGATCACGGCGCGGGAGTTGATCGGCGAGTTTGCCTGGTCAAAGGTCAGGCGTGAGCCGATCGTCGTAACCGCGGACTTTTCAGAAATTGAATCTAAGGGATAGAAAAGCGGCGCTGCCGGTCTGTGTACCGAAACAGCGTCGCTTTTTTGCGTCAAAATTCTGATTTAGGTTCGTCGAAGACCTGATGAAGCAAGGTCAGCGAAGTTTGGGCGCAGCGCATGAAATCAGCGTTATCCGATTCCAGACTGAACGTCAGATCGTAGTTTGCCTGCTGGATCAGGTGGCGGATTTTCCGCAATGCGGGAAGATCTGAAGCGTCGGGATAACCACGGTACAGATGATCGCCGCATTGACTGTAATGCAGGTGCCGCAGCCAGGGAACAAACGGACGCAGGTCATCGACGGTCTGACCCATCGCCGCGCTGTGATAAAAATCCAGAACCAGACCGATGTTATCCCGGTTCGCTTCCTGAATCCACGCCAAAGCTTCGACCGGATCATGACCCAAGTCGCAGCACTGGTCATGCAGCGCTTCCAATAAGACCTGTTGATGGTAAGGCCGGGCGATATCTGCAGTGATCTGTAAAAATCGAATCAGCTGACGGGCGGCCTCATCGCGGGAAAACGTTGCGGGTAGTTTCCGGGCGGCCGGAGCCCCGATTCCCAGATTGACGATCCCCGCCTGTGCGCCCCGCTGAACAAGCCGACGCGCGTAATCGGCAGTGGCCTGATCGTCGCAGGAGGGACCGACGATTGCCGGCTGGCCTGCGCTGTAAGCGTTAAAACCGAGAACGGGCAAGCCGAGCTCATTCTTTTCCTGCAGGAATGCCTGCCATTGCGTCTCTGACTGAGCCGCCACCTCAAAACCCGGCAATTCGATATAATCGTAACCCATTTCGTAAACCTGACGGTAGTTCCCGATCGTCGTACAACAACCTAATTTCATAAAAGACCTCCTTTTCTGGTCCTTATTATAAAATTCCGATTTAGTTTCCCCCGGACGTTCAATCCAAATATTGTCAAACGCTTGCCCCGACATTGAAATTGCATTCCCTCTTGGGGTGTCATACGATAAAAAGGGTGATTGTAATGATTAAAACAGGAATAATCGCAGACGATATTACCGGCGCGCAGGATATCGGCGTGATGTTGGCAAAACAAGGCCTGATAACGCGGATTACGCAGAAGACCGCCGGCCGTTTTCCCGCGGATACAGAGGTTCTGATTCAAGATACCGATTCGCGGTTCGATTCGTCTGTAACGGCTTACCGCAAGGTCAGGCAGGCTGCGTCCCAAATGAAAGCGGAAGGCTGCGGACGTTTCTATAAGAAGACCTGCTCAGTTTTTCGCGGCAACATCGGCGCGGAGTTCGACGCGCTGTTCGATGAAACCGGCGAAGATTTTGGCATTGTCAGCGCCGCTTTTATCAAAAACGGACGGCAGACGATCCAGGGAATTCATTATGTCCACGGTCAGAAAATCGCGGACAGTCCCTTCCGCAGCGATCCGGTGAATCCCATCTATGAATCGGAACTGGCCCGGATCATTCAGGAACAATCCCGACGGAAAACGAAGATCGCGACGCTGGCGGAAATCCGCCGCGGTCCTGAAGCGCTGAAAGCTTTCGTCGAGCGGTCGAAACAAGAATGCAGCTATCTGATTTTTGACGGGGAAACGCAGGATGACTTAAAAATCATCGCCGCCGCGGTACATCAGGAGAAAATCTTCCTGGGCGGCAGCGGACTGGCTGAGGAACTGGCCGTTTATTGGGCGGAACATGCGCCTCAGCCGCGAACGTTCCCGACGTTAGGAACAAGAACGATGATTTTAGCCGGCAGTCTGACGCCGCAGACGCACAAGCAGATCCAGCTGTTTGAACAGACGCCGCAGAGCTGTTCAGTGGTGCTTGACCCGCTCGCACTGTTTGATAAGCAGACCGCCTTGCGTCAGGCAGAACAGGCGAAAGCTCGAATGAAGGCCGCATTGGACAAAGACTTGATCCCGCTCGTTTATTTTCAAAATGACGCCGCCGTGGTGCGGCAGACCAAAGACCGGGGCCGGCAATGTGGCTGGACGGAAACGCGGACTGCGCAGGAACTCTCATCAGCATTGGCCAGTCTGGTTCACGATGTGATTCAGGACAACTCCGTTTCCCGGGTTTTGTCCGCGGGCGGAGATACTTCCGCACGGTTTATCGAACACATGAAGATGGAGATGATGGACATTGTCGACGAGCTGGAACCCGGATTGTGCTCCACCTTTGCTTACAGCGATTGCGGCCCCTTGCTTTTCATCCTGAAATCGGGCAGCTTCGGTTCTGATTCTTTCTTTATCAGCGCGGCGGACTACCTGCGCCATCGTTAAGCAAGACCCTGTGGGAAGGGTTTTAAGACAATTGCGCTTTAATCCGCGAATAACGCCGTGAGCGAAAGATCGCCGGGGCCTTATCAGAAAAACAAGGGCGAAGCTGTTTCTTGTTTCGCTGACAGACCAATTCCGGGGTACAGCCTGACCCCAAATCCGGGATCAACCGCCCGGCAGCAAAATTCTCCCGCCGCTATAATGGAATCATCCAAGGCGGGGGTCGGAAAGGAGGGAAAGCCTTGATATTGGATAAACGGAGTACCCAGATCGTAATGTTGATTCGACAAAACCCGATGATCAAAAGCAGCGACATTGAAAAAATGCTGGGCCTTTCCCGCAAACAATTAAACTACTCGATGCGGAAGATCAACGCCTGGCTGCAATGGGAACATCTGCCGGTCATCCAGCGGACAAAGCAGGGCGGCTTCATTCTGAATGAACAAGCTTCGGTGAAGCTGTTTACGCAGAAGGCTGAACCGGAAAGCGGCTATGTCTATTCGCATGAGGAGCGCCTGCAGATCAGTATCCTGATTCTACTGGGAATGCAGGACGTGACGCTGAATCACTTCGTTTCGATTCTGGAAATCTCCAAGAACACCGCTTTGAGTACCTTGAAACAACTTCAGATCCTGATACGCCGGTTTAATCTGGAACTGCGCTATTCCCGGGAATTCGGATATCAGCTGACCGGCCGCGAATTTAACCGCCGCCAGCTGCTTAGCGAAGCGCTCAACAGCGTCATCAATCAGCTGGAAAGTCCGCGCCTCAACCGCATTCTCCAGATCCGTCCGGAACAGATTCAAACGCTGGACCGTCAGCTGAATCTGATTGAGAAGCAGCTGAAAATCCGGTTTACCGATCAAGTGATGAAGTTTCTGCCGTATTTTTTAACGATCGTCTTCCGCCGCATCCAGCAGGGACAGATCATTGAAGACTTTGAAGTCAGCGCGCATTCCTTCCGTCACACACGGGAATATGAGGTGGCGCGGGATCTGTTGTCCAATGTGAATACCTGCCCGGATGAGGAATACTTGTATCTGACCTTGTTGTTATTGACTTCAAACTTCCGGTTTATGTCCGACAACCACGATGCGAAGGATATGGATATTTATCTGTCCGTTTATGAAATGATCGAAGCTTTTGAAACAGTCAGCTGCATTCGCTTTAATCACAAGGAACAGTTGGTCGATTACATCTTTCAGCATTGGAAAGCAGCTTATTACCGGATCCTCTACGACTTTCACATTGAAAATGAAATGCTCGAAGCGATCAAAAACCGCTATACCTATCTGTTCGATCTGACCCGGCGGTCGATCTATCCGCTGGAAAAGACGCTCAACAAACCGATTCCCGAGGAAGAGATCGGGTTTATCACGATTCTTTACGGCGGCTGGCTGCGGCGGGAAAAGCAGATGGATCAGGCGGCGGCGAATCCCCGCGCGATCTTCGTCTGTGAAAATGGCGTGGCGATTTCCAGCTACATGTATCTGGAACTGAAGGACCTGCTTCCCCAGCTTGATTTCGGCGGCGTTTACTCCGTCCGGGAATTCCGCAATCAGAAGATCGAATGTGATCTGATCTTCTCCACTGTGCCGCTGGAAGTGCCGGTGAAGACGTTTGTGCTGCAGCCGATGATGAGCGAGCCGGAAAAGCAGAGCTTTGCCCATCAGGTCCAGATGTATCTGGCCGGATTCAATCTTCAGGTCAACGAGGTGGACGATTATATGGATGTGATCGAGCAGTACGCCAAGGTGGAAAACAAGGAAGAATTACGCAAAGGCCTGAGCCGGCTGCTGTATCGGCAAAATGAAAAACTGCCGGCTGCGAAAAATCCGGCGCAGCCGGATCTGGCTGATCTGTTGGTTCCGGGACATGTGATGCTGGCGGAGGTGACTGACTGGAAAGAGGCGGTGAGTCTGGGCGCCAGACCGCTGCTGGAAAAAGGCCTGATTCAGGAACGCTATCTTCAGACGATGATCCGTCAGATCCTGATTCAGCGACCCTACATCATGGTTGCGGACGGAGTAATCATCGCCCATGCTGCGATTGACGCCGGCGTCAACGAAACGTGCATGAGTCTGGTCCGGCTGCCGCATAAGATCGCTATTCACGACTATCTGCAAGCCGATATCATCCTGATTCTGGCAACGGTTGATTTCCAGAATCATCTGAAAGCTTTATCGCAGTTTAACGAACGGGTATCGGAGCCGGAAGGCCTGGCTCGGATCCGCAGGGCGGCTGACGCGGACGCCTTGCGGGCAGTCTTGATTGGGAAGGAGGGATAAGATGCAGAAAGAACCGATGATTTACCGCGATCTGATTTACCTGGATCCGACGTATACGAGTCAGCACGACCTGTTTGAATCTCTCTTTCAACAACTTTACGAAAAGGGTTTTGTACAGGCCAGCTTTTTACAGGCAATCGAGGAACGGGAGGGAAAATATCCGACGGCTTTGCCGACGGAACCCTTTCCGATCGCGATTCCGCATACCGACCCGGAACACATTATAAAACCGTTCGTGGCCGTGATCCGGCTGCGGGACAAGCTTTTGTGGAAACAGATGGTATCCGAGGAAGTCATTGCGGTGAAAGCCGTGTTCCTGCTGGGATTCCATCATCACAGCGAATATCACATCCGCCTGCTGCAGAAGCTGATGGATCTGTTTTCCGGCACGGATTTTCCAGACCAGCTGTTAAAGGCGGAAAATGTCGAGGAATGTTACCGGCTGGCCTGTGCGGAGATCGGCAATCTGGAATGATTCGCTCATTTCCGCTGATTCAGAAAACAACGCATTGTGTGAAAAAGGAGAATTTATGAAAAAATTGATCGTTGCCTGCGGCAGCGGCGTCGCGACATCCCAAACTGTCGCCAGTAAGCTGAGCCGGCTGTTGAAGGAAAGAGGCTGTTCCTGCACGGTGGAAGCCGTGGATATGAAATCACTGGACCGTTATCTGGCCGGCCCGGATGTGGCGGGCTATGTGTACATCACCCGTCCGCTGAAGGATTATAAAGTGCCGGTTTATAACGGCATCGCGTTTTTGACGGGGATGAAACAAGAAGAAGAACTGCAGAAGATCATCACGGATCTGAAGCGGTAGTCCAACCAGGAGGGAGTGGAAAATAATGCAAATGTTTCAGGATTTAATCAACTGGATTTTAGGCTTCGGCGCTTCTGTTTTTGTGCCGATCATCATGATCATCGCGGGGCTGATCGTCAAGATGAAACCGAAGGACGCTATCTCCGCCGGCTTGCTTTTGGGCATTGCTTTTACCGGCATGAGCGAGGTTATCAATTTTATGCGCGGAGCGATCACGCCGGTCGCGGAAGCGATGATCAAAGCCACCGGCGTTCAGCTTTCCATCATGGACGGCGGCTGGACAACAATGTCCGTTATCTCATGGGCCTGGCCGTATGCCTTTGCGATGTTCCCGCTGCAGATCGGAATTAATATCCTGCTTCTGGCACTGGGGAAAACAAAGACGTTCAACGCCGACCTGTGGAATGTCTGGGGTAAAATCTTTACCGCGGTCATCGTGATGGGGACAACCAATTCCGTCGTACTGGCATTTGTCGTCGCTTCGATTCAGATCGTTCTGGAATTGTGGTCGAGCGACGCGCATCAGAAACGTCTGCAGAAAATGTCAGGAATTCCAGGCGTTACCTGTTCTCACAGAACACTGTTCTTCAGCTGCATTCTGTGGCCGTTTGATATGATTCTGCGGAAGATTCCGTTCTTGAATAAAGAATTCGGCGTCGCTCAGCTGCGCGACAAGATCGGTATTTTTGCGGAAAATCATGTGCTGGGTTTCATCCTGGGCTGCGTGTTCGGCATTATCGGCCGGTATGACATCGTCAATATCCTCAAGCTGGGATTGGTTGCGGGCACGGCGATGACACTGTTCCCGATGGTCACGAAGCTGTTCATGCAGGCGCTGGCGCCGATCAGCGAGGCGGTGCAGGCGTATATGCAGAAGCGCTTTAAGGACCGCGAGCTGTATGTCGGTTTGGACTGGCCGTACTTAGGTGGTGCGAATGAAATCTGGATCGCCGTCATCGCGATTGTGCCGATGCTGGTTATCTATTCGTTTATTTTGCCAGGCAACAATCTGCTTCCGTTTGCCGGCGTTATCAATCTGTCGCTGGCCGTTCCGGCCTGGATCGTCACCAAGGGCAACGTGCCGCGGATGCTGATTCTGTGCGCGATCGGCGCTCCGGTCTTCCTGTATGTCGGAACCGCGATCGCTCCGTATATGTCGCAGCTGGCGATGCAGACAGGCGCCGTTGAACTGGCGGCTGGAGAACTGATTTCCAATTCCTCAATTAACGCTCCGGTTTTCACCTACGCGACACAGCTGTTCGCTTTCCTGCAGGGCAACTTCCTGCCGTTGATCGTCGCAGTCGTATGGGGAACCTGCTGGGTTCTGTATACACGCTGGCTGAAAAAGGAAGACGCGTTAATGGAACAGGAAGAACAAGCGCAGGCTTCATCCGAGATTCAGTAGAGAATCAAAATCAGATTCAACCTGCGGTATTCAGCAAATGAAACAAGGAAACAAAGTCAGCTTGCCTTTGTTTCCTTTTCAAAGGAGGACTCAAACATGAGCGAAGCATTGAAACAAGCAAAACAGGAAGTGCTCAAGGGCTGCCGTCTGACCTGCGAGAAGAACTTCACCGTCGGCACTGCCGGCAACATCAGCGCCCGCGTTTTGGGGGAAGACCGATTCGTTATCACCCCGACTTCAATGGATTATAATCGGTTAACGGAAGAGGACTTAGTCGTCATAGATATGGACGGCCATGTAGTGGAAGGTAAATGGAAACCGTCGATCGAACACAACTTGCACCGCTATATCTTCAAGAACCGGCCGGACGTCAACGCCGTTGTTCATGTACATTCGACGTATGCCACCGCTTACGCCTCCATCGAAGGAATTGAGGAAATGCTGGCGCTGGATATTGAAGCGGCTAACTACTTGGGCGGTGATTTGAAAATCGCAGCTTTTGCGCCGCCGGGCAGCGATGAACTGGCGGAGGCGGTCCGTGATCAGCTCGGTGAACTGGCCGGGGTTCTGATGCGCAATCATGGCTCCTGCTGCGTCGGCGGTGATATGCAGATGGCGATGACTGTCGCTGAGATTGTGGAAAAAACCTGTTATTCATTATTTTTGATCCGGGCGATCGGCACGCCTTATCGTTTTCCGGAAGAATACAAAGCGGGTTCGTTTGAGCGGTACTGCAAATTCCATCGGGAGAAGAAAGCATGAAGATCGCGGTGATCCACACCGGACCTGTAACGCTGAATCCGATCAAAGCCTTGTTTAAGCAATGGCTGCCGGAGGTGGAGATGGTCAACATCGTTGACGACAGTTTGCTCAACGATGTCATGAAGGCAGGCCATCTCACGGAGGCGGTTACCTCCCGGATTGTCCGTTACGCGCTGATGGCGCAGGAGATGGGCTGCGGCGCCATCCTGAACCAGTGTTCCTCAGTTTCTGAAGCGGTCGACGTCGCGCGGTCATGCCTGCGGATTCCCTATTTCAAAATCGACGAACCGATGGCGAAGCAAGCGGTCGAAACCGGACCGCGGATCGGTTTGGTCGCGACGGTGGAAACGACGCTGCCGCCCAGCCGGCGGCTGATCGAGGCCGAGGCACTAAAGCAGAACCGGACTGTGACGGTTCAAGAGTATCTGGTTCCCGGCGCGCTGGCGTATCTGATGGAAACCCAGGATCAGGAAGGACACAACCGGATGGTTTTTGATACAATTCAAAAAGCAGCCGGAGAAAATGACGTCGTGGTGATGGCGCAGGGAAGCATGGCGATTTTACTGCCGTTGTGCAAGACCTTGGCCGTCCCGGTGCTGGCTTCGCTGGAAGCCGGCGTGCGTCAGTTGATCCCGATTGCGGAAAGGCAGGAATAAGAATGAAAATTGGATTTATCGGGTTGGGCGTCATGGGACGTCCAATGGCCAAAAATTTAATCCGGGCGGGACATGAACTAACCGTCGCGGATCATCATCCGGAGCATATCGCGGAGCTTGTTGAGCTGGGGGCCAAACCGGCAGCGTGCGGGAAAGAAGCGGCGGAGGGTGCTGAAGTTGTGATCACAATGCTGCCGAATTCGCCGCAGGTGGAAGCCGCGGTGTGCGATGAAGACGGAATTCTGGCTGGTTCCCATCCAGGCCAGATTCTCATTGATATGAGTTCGATCGCCCCGCTGGCCAGCCACTCTCTGGCAGAGAGATGCCGGCAGGCAGGTGTGACGATGTTGGACGCCCCGGTTTCCGGAGGCGAGCCGAAAGCGATTGACGGCACGTTATCCATCATGGCGGGCGGTGATGCGGAAACTTTTGAAGAAGTAAAAAGCCTGTTGCTGGAAATGGGTTCCTCAGCCGTTCATTGCGGACCATGCGGTGCGGGCAATACCGTGAAACTGGCGAATCAGATTATCGTCGCGGTGAACATAGCGGCGGTCGCGGAAGCTTTCACTCTGGCTGTACGGACGGAAGTGAAGCCGGAAGTCTTGTTTGAAGCGATCCGTGGCGGATTGGCCGGCTCTACTGTGATGGAAGCTAAGGCGCCGATGATGATCACGGGTCATCGTCAGCCAGGCTTCCGGATTGATCTGCATATCAAGGATCTGAATAACGCGCTGGAAACAGGACATGCGGCCGGTGCGCCGCTGCCCCTGACGGCGCAGGTCATGGAAATGCTGGAGCTGCTTTCCAATCAGGGCTTCGGCGCGGAGGATCACAGCGCGCTGGCCCGTTATTATGAGCTGCTGAGCGGCGTTGCGCTGCATTCATGAATTCATCGGCGGAGCGGAAAGCGGAAGCGCTTGCGATTCTAAGGGAAGCCCTGGCGCAGGTTCAGCCGCAAAAACGTGTAAGCGAGGCGCTGGCGGATTGGCCGCAGGATGTGCCTTGTTCGCTCTTGGCGATAGGCAAAGCTGCCTGGACAATGGCGGAGGCGGTGCGGGAAACCTTGGGCGATGGTCTGCGGGAAGGTCTGGTGATCACGAAGCATGGACACAGCCGGGGACCGCTTCCGCCGCTGACGATTATCGAAGCTTCGCATCCTGTTCTGGATGAAACCAGCCTGACAGCAGGCCATGCGATCCTGGAATTTGCGCGGCGGCTGAAGCCGGACAGCCGGGTGCTGATTCTGTTGTCCGGCGGCGGTTCCGCGCTGGCCGAAGTCCTGCCTGAGGGTGTTACCTTAAAGCAAGTTCAGCACTTGAATGAACAGCTTTTGCGCAGCGGCGCACCGATTGAGGAACTCAACCGGATCCGCCGCCGGATATCCCGGCTCAAAGGCGGAAAACTGGCAGCCCTGCTGAGACCGCATCCGATTGAAGTATTGATACTATCGGATATTGTCAACGGCGATCCGCGGGATGTCGCGTCGGGACCCGTTTTTGCGGATCCCTTCGCCGGGCAGTCGCTGATGCCGCTGATCCGGAAATATCAGCTAAAGCTGGATCCCGCATTGCTTCCCTACCTTTCGAGTACGGAAGCGTCAGATTGCGGGCCGGTACGCTGGCAGCTTGTAGGCAGTGGAGAAGAACTGTGCGAAGCCGCCCGAGCGGCAAGTGAGCATCACGGTTATCCGGCGCACATTGTTTCCGCCGCTGTGACCGATTCTGTTTCATCGTTGGCTAAGCGCTTGATCAAAGCCTGTGAGGAAACACAAAAAGGATTGGCCTCCAACGAAAAGCAGGCGCTGATCTTTGGCGGCGAACCCACAGTGGAAGTGAGCGGATCCGGCATGGGCGGGAGAAACCAACATCTGGCCTTGCTTTGCGCGCAAAAACTTCAGGGACAACCTGGGATTACGATTTTGGCAGCCGGTTCGGACGGAACGGACGGACCGACAGACGCAGCCGGGGGACTGGCGGACGAAACAACATGGAACCGGCTTGAAGGCAGCGGGGAAGCCGCGATCACGAATTTTGACGCCTATCCGGCTTTAGCGAAGGCTGGAAGTCTGATCGTCACAGGCCCGACAGGAACCAATGTCAACGATCTGATCATCGCCTTGATTGAACGGGAGTAAAGGATAACCCGTTGTCTGGGCATTAAAAGTTCCGGAATCGAAAACTAAAGTATAAAAAAGGATCATGAATCGGAAATTTATAAAAATCCGAAAGCATGATCCTTTCTGTATGAATAAAAATTGCCATGTTCCCTTCATTTTCAATCTTGTTCAAAAGAAAGCCATGATCGGCACTTTTGATATTCAGATATTTTTTCTTTTCGAACATGACTTTCAAGCAAATGCCAGTGAATATCCAGAAAATCCGCATAAGAAAGCTGATCCTGAACCTCCCGGTAAAAAGAATTCTTAATCCAGATAAGATGACTGTTCATGATCATCCGCGTAAAAGCATGCCGTTCATCATCACTCAGCCAAGGAACTAATAATTCGCGGTCGCTTAACCGCTGCAAAGACAACTCCAGATGATTTTCAATCTGATTTACCATATCGACGTTGTGCCGGTAAAACTCCGGCGTCGCGCGGCCGAGTTCATCGACCGTATAGAAGAAGCGGTTGACAATCAAACTATCAATCATCGCTTCGATCAACTCAAAAAATTCAGTAAAAGTGGAAGCCGGCAGCTGATTCATAAAATCCGGCCATTTCAGCAAAGCGATCATCAAGTCTTCTTTTTTATGAAAATGATAAGTTAAATTACCCAGACTGATTCCCAGAGCGGAGGCAATATCGCGCATCGTCGTTTCCTGGTATCCCTTTTCATTAAAAAAGGATTGTGCAGCCGCTAAAATTTCGTGTTTCAGATTCTTATTCATGAGGCATCACCCGGCTTTAATTCTAGCATGCGGTTTCCATTCTGACAAATTAACCTGGGTCTTGACAAATAAGTAACAAACGCTTAAACTCTAAATTAGTACAACGTACTAATTTAGGAGGGAAAGAAATGAAGAATAAACAAAGTCTTGCTTTACTGATCGCGGGTTTGCTGATGACCGCTTGTTCCACATCCCCAGCCGCCAGTTCAACCCCAACTCCGGAAATAACGCCGGAGCCGACAGCCAGCGCAGAACCGACGGTGGTGGATTACCGGAACATCGATGTTCAGCAACTGGCCAAGGAGGGAATGAAGCTCACTTCCGCAACGGTCTATGGCGTTTACAATCAGGAAGGCGATTCGGTCGACAGCTCGATTCAAACAACGGTTTACGTCAATGATGAAACCAAGGAAGTCGTCTTTATTGATTTTGTCGAAGCTCTGCTTCCGGTCTCGGCCGGCGGAGCAGATGGCTGGGCTATTCTCGACGATGAAAAAGCGGAAGCCTTAGGCGATGAGGCCGTCATCACGGCAGGTGAAAAGCGTTATCCGGCAGCCTTTGAGCTGAATGGGCTGACCTGGACGGCGGCAGCCTCAGCGGATTCCGTCGTTTATACCACGGAAATTGAAGGTGAAGACATCGAGTTTATGAGCTATATTGCGACACAGGAGGGCGGAGCCTGGTATCACGAGTCGTTAGCGAAACCAGCGCAGCTGCTGGACAAGGAAGGGAAACCGGCAGCGGAAATTCAGATTGGAACAAAAGCCTCCATTGAGCACGGCGTTGGTTTCTGGCCGAGTCCGATTACCTTCCCGGGGAATATTGAATTGATCAAAAATTATGTTTACGATCACGGCGTCAATTTTGGAACTTATCCGGAAACCTCGGATATCGCTAAAAATGACGCAGGCGAATGGGCGGTTGCGGATGTAACGACCGGTGCTACGTTAGCGGGAGCGCCGAACTATTTCAATCTGATCAAACAGGCCTATGAGCTGATTGAATCAGGACAGGGAACACCGTTTACCGCAGAATAAAGACGCGAAAAGAAAAAGCTGAGATTGAACGAGGATTCAGCCAGGAATCCCGTTATCAATTTCAGCTTTTAATTTTACATGATCGAAATCAGCACGAAGCCTAACAGGAAACCAGCCAGCTGGAATACCAGCGGACGCCGGCCTTTTTCCATCAGCGTGACCTGCGGCAGAATTTCATAATAAGTAACATATAACATACATCCAGCCGCCAGCGCCAGGGTGAATCCGATGAATACCGGACTGATCGAACCCAGCAGGACGCCGGCGATCCCGCCGATCAAGGTCGGCAGTCCGCTTAACGCGACCAGAAACAACGCTTTGCCTTTGCCAACCCCGCCGCTGCGCAGCGGGACGATCATGCCCATGCCTTCCGGAAGATTATGCAGGGCTAAAAGCAGCGCCATCATCATCCCCGTTTTCACTTCATATAACGCGCTGGATCCCACCGCCATACCCTCCGGGAAATTATGCAGAGCAACCGAGCCGATCATCATCATGCCCAGCTGCATTAATTTTTTAGTATTGACTTCTTCCATTGCGTGATGGTGATGATGCAGATCATCCAGTTCATCGGGATGTTCGTCGTGATGATGAAACAAACCGTCAAATTTTAATAGAAGCAGCACGCCCAATCCGCAGCCGGCGACCGCGATTGCCAGACCTGCCTGTTCCAAGGCTTCCGGCATCAGATCAAAGCAGATCATGCTGATCATCATCCCCGCCGAAAAGGCCAACAGACAGCTTAATGATTTCGAAGACTTCGGATCGATCCGCAATCCGAGAACCCCGCCTAAGAGCGTGCCCAGCACCCCCGCAACAAATGTCAATACGACTGCCATAACCATGTTGATCGCCTTCCCTTCAGCGTCTTTAATTATATCAAACGTGTCAAGAACATCCTGTTTCTTATGATTCTATTCTGCCCGTTTCACTCCATCATAGACAATTCCCGAATAATCCGATGATAAAGAGATGAAAGAACCATTATGAGAACTGATGATAAATCCTGTGAAAATAAAAAGGGTTTACCGTTCACCCTGTTTTCATCTATAATAGAATTAAAGAATAAAGTGTAAAAACAAACGAAAATATGAAATTGATCATTAGAATAAGAATTTATCTGCAATGAAAGATTATGATTTGTGGAATTAAAGAAAAGATGGATAGATCAAGATATATGAAGTCCCATGACTCTGAATAGAGGGGGATCATTATGAAAAACAAAGGTTTCATTACGATGATGTGTTGGATTCTGCTGGGATTCAGTTTAATCGGATGTTCCCATCAGGAAGAGGATAAAGAAATTGAGACGCTCGCTCAGCATTTTTTGCGGGAAGTAATTATCCTGGATTTTCATCAAAAAGATGAAGATCTTGATCAACAAGTCGAGGCTGTTTTAGGTCCGATGATGAGCGAAGCTGGGTTGAAACAGTTAGTTCAGGATCAGGCGTATACGCTGCAAGGTTTAACTGGGTTAAGCTGGAAAGAATATATCACCTATACGAAAAAGCCATTGGGAATCATTTGGCTGGGTGAAAACGTAAGTTATGCGATCAAGATAACGCATCCGGGCTATATGTGGGTACGGGAACTGATTTTCTCATTTGTTCCTAACCCTGTGGTAGATTCGCCGCGATGGCTGATCGATGCGGCTTATGTAAGGATTTCTTATCCAAATCAGGAGGAGTAGATTATGAAAAAAGCGTTCTTATGTCTTATCATCACTCTGTGTCTGGTTGGCTGCCAGACGAAACCCACAACCGAGGAAATTCTGCGGACTCAAACGGAACATTTTCTGGAATTGACAGACACGCTTCCCGTCATGCCGGAGGATCTATTCGACGATGCGAAAACGCTGGAAGAGCGGACGGCGCTGGCAGAAGATTGGGCTGCGCAGCTGCAGGATTATCTTTCGCCGGTGATGACGGATAAGGCGATTGAGGCCTTTGTCGCCAACCGAATGCCGGAAGGGTTTAACCGGTTTCTTGGCTTTGAAGAGACAATACAAACTCAGGACTGCCGTCAGATCTCGAATGTGGAAAAACTCAGCGGCGGGGATTATGACGTCACGGTTACCTATACTGCGGACGAGCAGACGGTGAAGCTGCTGCTGAACTTTAAGGAAACGGCAGACGGCTGGCGAATCACGTCGCTGCGCCGGCGATAATACAGAGGCATAAGGCACAAATATTAACGGCGGGGACAATCCTCGCTTTTATACAAGGAAAATTAAATGATATAATAGGCTCAATGAGAAAGTGAGGAATTTCAATGATCAAATTTAACAAGGAACAATTAGTCATGCAATCCGTTCAGGGCAAGGTTCATCCGCCGGTAATGAAGCGCCAGTACCGTGTCGGCAGCGATGGCCGGCCATGGATTCTGCCGGCGACCGGCGGGATCACGTATAATTTTCAGATTGGCGATGGTTGTATGGGCTTGGCCGGCGATCATGTCGAACCGGGCGTCAGTACGAAGAATCCGGATCCGGCCATGGATATGGCGTACAACACCTTGACCTGTGTCGGCAATCAGGCCAAGGTCATCACCGGTGAAGCAAAAGGCGCAGTAGGCTACGTCACGGGCAAACACGGCGGCATCGATCATGTCATGATTGCCTTTGAACAGGAAGTCTTGGAAAAACTGACGATCGACGATCAATTTTTAGTCAAAGCCTGCGGGCAGGGCATGACGCTGACGGATTATCCGGAAATCACGGTGATGAATCTGGATCCGGAGCTGATTAATAAAATGGGGATTGAGGAACAGGACGGCTGTCTGGTTGTGCCGGTTACGAAGGTGATTCCGGCGGCGTTAATGGGTTCGGGCTTAGGCAGCGATACGATGCTGAGCGGCGATTATGATATCATGACGCGCGACGCGAAATCGTTTGCGGAGCTGGGATTACAGGAACTGCGGTTCGGGGATATCGTAATGATTCAGGATCACTGCAACGATCACGGACCGGACTACTGCCAGGGCGCGGTCACGATCGGCGTGATCATTCATGGCGACAGCTATATTTCCGGTCATGGCCCGGGTGTCACCGTCTTGATGAGCTGCCGCACACCGAAGATCAAAGCCAAGCTGGATCCGAACGCCAATCTGGCAAACTATTTGAATTTTAAGAAATAAGCGTCAGAATCCCAGCTTTCAAAGCAAGTTAAGCAACGCGATGAACAAGCTCGGAATGGTCAAAGAATCGGAAAATCAAAACAAACAAGAAAAACCGGCGGGTCAGCCGGTTTTTAAATGACTTATCAGAGGCCTGACTGATCAGTTCCTCAGAGTAAGACAAGATTGATCAAAGCTTATCTCGCCTGAACGGAGAGAACTCTGGAATACGAGAATGCGAGATGGACAAACTCCAGTCCGGATCGCCGTCAGGAATTTAGTTTTGAAATTCATGAAGTAAGGCGATCAACGAAGCTCCGGATCCTGCGCCTGCTTCAATGCTTCGATTAACAGACTGGCGCTGTGCGAACAATAATGATCGCGCCGGCGGATCAGACAGATATCCCAGGTCAGTTCTTTCTCCGTAAACGGAATCACGGGCAGCTCGTCCGGCTGATCATCCCGGCGGTAATACGTCGTGCCGATGCCGACGCCCTGGTTGCTGAGGACCAGCTCTTTCCAGGCGATTTCATTGGGTGAACTTAGCGCGTAGGAAAGATGCAGCTGCTGGCGCAGCGCGCACTGTTCCACGGCCTGCCAGATTTTAAAAATCCGGTTTTTGGTGATCAGCGGATACTGGCTGCATTGCTTCAGCGTCGTTGTTGTCTGACGGGCCAGCGGATGATCGGGATGAACGACGGCGCACAGCTGATAATGCTGAAGCACGGTTGTTTCAAACAATTCCGGCTTGTTGGGCAGATTGATCGACAGTCCGAGGTCGCAGTCCTCCTGTTCCACCATTTGCTCGGCAAAGACGTCGGGCAGTTCCAGAAATTCAATTTCTATCTCTGGGTGTTGGGCTTTGAACGCATTGAAGACGGAATTGAAATGACCCTGGAGAATACCATGGCTGCAGGCGACGCGGAGATGATTATTTTCCTGGCTGGCGATGTTTTTCAGCCGGTCCTCCATCGCGTTGATCTGATTAAGCAAGACCGTGACTTCGCTGAGCAGCGCCTGGCCGAAGGTCGTCAGCCGCAGTTTTCCCTGATCACGATAGAAAATTTCAGTATCAAATTCCCGGGCCAGAACGCGCATCGACTTGCTTAACGCCTGGGGCGTGATGTACAGCGCCCGGGCGGCTGCGGGAAGATTCAGACATTCCGAAAGTTCCTTAAAATAAATCATTTGTCGAAGTTCCATCTTTGCACTCTCCTCGCTCTTAGTGAAACATACCCGATCAGCCTTGTCAATCGCGAATGAAACTCAAAGTTTCAAAGGTGAAGAAAAAGGTTGATTGCCTGTGAAAATAAAATCAAATACAATGAAGACAGCGAATTCTTCGTAAAGAAGAAAGCGGGAGGAAGAAAATGAAGAAAGTTTTGACTATGATTCTGAGTCTGACGCTGCTGATCTCGATGACAGCCTGCCAGACGCAGAAGCCGGCGGAAGGGAAATACACGCCGGGAACCTACAGCGCACAGGCCCAGGGATTCGGCGGCACGGTAACCGCCACGATCACCACGGACGCCAATGCCGTGACCGAAGTTGTTCTGGAAGGTGCGGAGGAGACACCGGCCGTTGGGGGCGCAGCGCTGGAAACGCTGGCTGCGGCTATTAAGGAAACCGGCAGCGCGGAGATCGATGGCGTCAGCGGCGCGACCGTGACCAGCAACGCGGTGAAAACCGCCGTCAGCCAGGCCCTGGATCAGGCCCAGGGAAAAGAAACCGCCAAGGCGGAGCTGAAAGCCGGAACCTATCCGGTCAAAAGCACCGGTTACAGCTGGACCGGCATGATCAGCGCCGATGTTACAATTGAAGGCGGTAAGCTGGCCGGCATCGCGATTACTGAGGAACACGAAAGCGAGACCGGAGAAATGGCGCAGACCGCATTTGACGCGTTAATCCCGCGGATGATCGAAGCGCAGAGTCTGGCCGTGGACAACATCAGCGGCGCGACGGCAACGTCCAATGCGATTCGCGATTTAGCGGCCCAGGCGATTACTGCGGCCGGCGGGGATCCGGCTCAGTGGCAGACCCCGGTGGAAAAGAAATCAGATACCGTCAAGCTGGAAGGCTACGACGTCATTGTTGTTGGTTTGGGCGGATCGGGAATCTTATCCTATTGCGCGGCGGCGGAATCCGGCGCGACGGTCTTCGGGATTGAAACGACAGCCAAGCTGGGCGGACAATCCGCGACGACGACCGGTCCGATGGTCATCAACTCAAAAAATGAAGCCTATCAGGATGTGACGTTTGCGAATCCGGATGACGTCTACAAGACCTGGATTGATTATGTGGAAACCGAGGAGAAAGCGGATATTATCCACGAAGCCGTGTATAACAGCGGAACCTATCTGGATTATTATATCGATCAGTTCGGCTTTGAATTCGCGGGCATGATCATGAGCTTCGCGAAACCTGAATGGTCGCAGTTCTGGACCCGGTATGTCGGGGAAAATGGAACCTCGAATATCTTTGGACCGACCAAAACCAACCAGTTCAACCGGGCGATGGACAAAGCAACGTCGCTGAACGAGAAGAACGGCTATCAGCTGGAGCTGACGGCGCAGGAGCTGTTGTTTGACAACGGTGAAATCGCAGGCGTTAAGGCCGTTTCCTATGACGGAACAGTTTATGAAATCTATGGCGATGCTGTGATTCTGGCGACCGGCGGGTATATCGGCAACGAGGAAATGGTATTGGAAAATTGGGAGGCCATGCCGAACACGGTTGCTTCCTTAGTCAACGACGGAACAGGCATTCAGATGGGACTGGCGGCCGGCGGTACAACCTATATGATGGGCGTGGCGCCGATGATTCATATCCTGCAGGTTCCGAATCTGATCAAAAACGACGATCTGACTGCCGATCAGAAGGCAATCCTGTCCGCGCTGGCTTTGGTCAAGGGGGAAACCAGCGTCACCGTGAACGGAGAAGCGCTGGATCCAACATTATCAGAAGCCATGATTCCGGAATATAAATACTACAACGTGTATACCGCAGAACAGATTGAGGCCTATAAAAACGAAGGCCTGAGTGAAAACTTCGCGACGGCGACCAGCATGTTCTTAGGCCAGGGCGGCAGCTTTGAAGTCGGCCAGCCGATTGCGGATCTGGACACGATCCTGGAAGTCGGCCAGCAGTACAAGAACGTGTTAAAAGCGGATTCGATTCAGAGTCTTGCGGAACAGATTGGCTGCGATGCCGCCGTTTTGGCGGAAACACTGGGCGGCGAAGACACGACGTATTACGCTGTGATCGTATCCGGCTACACTTACGGCACCGTCGGCGGTCTGGACGTTGACGTCAACATGAATGTGCTGCGCGAAGACGGCACACCGATTGCCAACCTGTTCGCAGTGGGCACGGATTCGATGGGCGTGGAAAACATCGAAGGCAAGCCGTATACCCCATGGGGCGGACAGGCTCAGTCTTGGACGTTTGTCTCCGGCTATTTAGGCGGTAAAGCTGCGGCAGAAGTCGGAATGGCTGAATAACCAGCGCTTAATTCAGGAAGAAGATCTCATTTCTAATTTGAAGTGAGGTCTTTTTTGTGTTCATAAAAAGAGATTAGGGATGGAAAAAAATTCGAAATTTTATCTGGTGTTGGCTTGGCATATACAGGTTCTATATCTACACAATGATCGGCATGAATGGAGAAAAGAATAATGATCTCTAATTGAGACTTACGTTTTATTTTGGAAAGGAATTCTGAAATTTATCGTGAGTGACGTTTAAATCAGCAGAGGAATTGGTTACTATCCCATGCCATTAAAAAGGAGAAAAAGGAAAAAGTAGAGTGTTTTCAGAGGAGAATTTGCTTCTTTTTGGTCACTTTAGCTGCGATCATGGACTGCCGATTCCGCCGGATTGCCAAACGGTTTTTCCAGATCGTACAGAAAGCCGCGCTGCCTCTGAATAAGAAACTTCCAAGCCTGGCTTTCACCATTTCCCCCAAGGCCGCATCGGCAGAAGACTGAACCGGGAACAACGGACCAGGAGAATCAATCAAGAAAAGTAAAAAAATCCTGCCTTCCCCAGGACCCTCGGGGATAAAAGCAGGATTTATAAAATGGATGCGGGAAGAATGCGGGAAACGGACTTATATTTCCTGCATCAGCTTTTCAAACTGATCCAGCGTTTCTTCAAAATAGCGGAACGCGTCGTCATAGACCTGTTCTCCCCGCGGATCCGCACCGGCTTCGACCAGCTGATCGATGGGAGCGCAGCTGCCCCCGCGCGTTAAGAACCGCAGGTAATCTTCGGTTTCTCCCTTGAGAATCCGGGATGCGAAGGATAAGGCAACGGACATGCCGATCGTGTATTTATAAACATAGAAGTTGTAATAGAAATGCGGAACGGAATAACACTTGTATTTTTCGAGTTCATGCACAGTGACCGCCGGGCCATAGTAGTCCTGATTCAGCTTGTAATAATATTCTGTTAAATCCGAGGAAGATAAGGCCTCTCCGGCTTCCAGCTGCTCGTGCAGCCAGGCCTCAAACTGAGCGAACATCGGCTGACGGTACAGCGTGCCGACCAGCTGTTCCAGCATGTTGTATAACAACGAAGCCTTCATTTTCGGATCGTCGCTGTGCTGAAGCATGTATTGATTCAGCAGCACTTCGTTGACGGTGGAGGCGACTTCGGCGACAAAGATGCGGTAATCCGCTAACAGCGGCCGGTTAGCCCGGTGGGAGAAGAACGAATGCATCGAATGTCCCAGCTCATGCGCCAGCGTGCTTAAAGAATCATAACCACCGGTGAAGTTGGTCAGCACAAATGGATTGGAATCGTAGGTGCCCCACGAATACGCGCCGCCGCGCTTGCCCTGATGCGGATAATAATCAATCCAGCGCTCAGTCCGCGCCCGCTTTAACAACGCCTGATACTCTTCGCCTAACGGCGCTAACGCCTGATCAAGAATTTCAAAGCACTGATCGAGATCATAATGTCCATCGACAGCTTGGACTAACGGGACATTCAGGTCATAGCTGGTGCAGTCGTCCAGCTTCATGATTTTCTTTTTCAGTTCATTATAGCGCCAGAAGGCTGGATGATATTTGGTATTCGCCATCTCCAGCACCTGATTAAACAGCGGTATATCCGCGCCATCCTCAAACAGACTTGCTTCCAATGCGCTGGAGAAATGATGCAGCTTTGCCTGAAGCACCTGGCCCTGGGCATGGCCGGTCAGCGTGGAACAGAAGACGTTCTGGTGCCGGCGGTATTCCTCATAGAAATGCTCAAACGCCTGTTTGCGGATTTCCCTGTCCGGATTGTGAAGCAGCTGGTTCATGATCGCCTGGTTTAAGAACTCTTCTTTTCCATCGATCATCACTGGTTTAAATTCCGGCACAAACGCCTTGAAGGTTTTCTGCGGGTTCTGGAACAGCTCGCTCATCTGTGCCAGCAGATGCTCTGTCGGGGCGTCCGGACGATGCGGAATCGTGCGGAATGTTTCTTCCATCGGATAACGGTAATCTGCGCAGTCCTCTTCCGTCAGATAAGCCTCGACGGTTTTCTGATGTTCGATGAATTCCTGATCAACAAAAGTCGTAGCGGCCGCGGCCTGGTTGACAAAGGCAACGGATTTGGCCAAGTTTTGCTGGACCTGCGGATCCTCCGGCTCGACGTCGGCACGCATCTGAGCGTAGACCGTCAGATTTTCACACTGCCGCTGCAGCGCTTCCTGTTTGTCCATAAACTGCCGGAAGCTTTCACGGGATTCTGTGATGTGTCCCTGCGCCTGTGTAATCTCACTCAGCAGCTGCTTCGCTTGTTCCATCGCGGTGTCAAACTGGGCCTGATCGGCGAACAAACCGCTCAGATCCCAGGTATCTTCAATTCTAATTTCTTTTCTTTCCATCGTTGATTTCACCTCTGTCTTTTATTGTATCATCATTTTCAGATTTTCCTATTTCTTCCGCTCGACAAAATGACAATGGACAAGAAAGTTTCAGAAGAAAGCGGGCATCGTTGAGCGTTGATCCTTTCTCCAGAGAAGATTAGCGTCCGGCTCGTTTATCAATAGGTATAGAAAAACGGAAGGGTTGATTGATCGTCACCCCTCCGCTTGTGTTCAGACACGTTTGTTTTTTTCTATGATGATGGGAAAATCCGGATGTTGTCAGCTTCTCCGCAGATGAATTTCTAAAAGCGGATCAGGAGTGCATGTGCAGACCGCCGTCGAGCATGAAGCTCTGACCGTTGAAATAACCGGAATCCTCTGAAGCTAAGAAGGCGATGATCGGTCCGCAGTCTTCTTCCGTCGTCCCGATGCGGTGCAGCGGCGATCTTTCTTCCAGCGCTTTCAGTGCGGCTGGCTGAGTAGTACGGAAATTCTCCGTCGCAATGATCGGCAGGAAGACGTTGGATGTAATCCCGTATTGTCCCCATTCGTTGGCGGCGGTGCGGGTGATTGCGCGGATCGCTTCCTTGGCCATGCCGTAAGCACCGAAGCCGCCGCTGCCGTCATAACCAGCCGCGGAAGCCGTGTTGATGATGCGGCCCCAGTGGTTTTCTTTCATGTACGGGAAGCACAGCTGCATGAATTTCAGGCTGGCCAGCGGGCCGGTCTTGTACGCCAGCAGCGCGTAATCCGTATCGATGTCCTCAATCGGCCGGTAAAGCATAGCACCCTGGGCGCAGTTGATCAGAATGTGGACCGTGTGGAAATGAGCGATAGTTTCATCGACGACATGCCGGATCTGTGCTTCGTCCGCAACGTCGCAGACGACGGTCAGCACCTGGCCTTCCGGCTTCTGACTTTCGATTTCCTGCCGGATTTGATCCAGTTTTTCCTGCCGGCGGGCACAGAGTACAACGGAAGCCCCGTGGGCGGCTAAAACTTTAGCGACGCCCGCGCCGACGCCCGAGCTGGCGCCGGTAACAATGGCCACTTTTCCAGAGAGTTTAAGCATACAAATCACCTACCCTTTTCTTAGTTTCATTATATCGCTGGTTCGTGAAGAAAGAACAAATTTTAACAAAGTATTGTTTTCACAAAGCCTGAATTGAAAAGTGAAGTCATGACTTATACTTGATGGATCCATACGATTCTGGCGGCGATGAAATGAGATCGAATGCCATTGTCTTTCCAGGGAGAAATTCACGATCTTTTGTCATGGAGAGCAGGCTTGCTTAGTCTTGCGGCCTGAGCGAAGCAAAGCAGGGCCGGCATATAAAAGGGCCAGATCCACGCGCCAGCTGCCGTCCGTGAACCGCCCAGTTGGAAAAGCACGACATTCAGATCACACAAGGCTAACAACACAACCCCAACTGCTGTCCAGATCCGGGTTTGAATATCCGAGGACTGAAACTCTGATTTGATCTCCTTCCGCCTGTCCGCTGTCCGCTTTAACGGAAAAGTATCGATCAGAATTCCCAGCGCCGCGCTGAGATTGAAGGTTGTCTGGATTGTGTAGAACAGGGCCAGACAGATCAGTTTGGGGAGTTTTAGAAGCAGCCCCGCGATAAAGACAAGGCCGGCAATGATCAGACACAGCCGGATCGTTTGTTCGCGGGAAATCAGAATGAAACTCAGACAAAGCTGAACAAGGCAAAAGGCTGCAACCCCGATTTCCCATTGCGTCGTAAACAACAGAAACAAATCGGCCAGGGCACAGCCGGTCAGAACGAAGATCGGCAGCGGATTCCCAGGCTTGCCCTTGCGCCTGGATATCAGCGCGCTCGCCAGACACAGGACAACCTCGGTCCACTTCCAATATTCAATCTCCGCGGCACCCGGCAGGAGGCCGTTCTCCATTGCCAGGATCAAACCGCTGAAAAAGACCGCAAGCAGAAACATCAGCGCCACCTCCGCGGTTTAGCCTTCCCCATTCCGCACGGTCCTATCAGTTCGCTGAAAGACAGCGCTGATCCTATTTTTCCAGCTTGGCAAAGATCGACCTGAAACAGAATAGAAAGAAAAAGAAAAGGAGCGCGCGGGGCGCTCCCAAAGGGAGGGAAGAAAGAAACATTGGGCTGATTCATGAACTTGGAAAGATTTTCGATATTCCTTTTCAAGCCGGCTGTAACTGTCCGATCAGACTCAGAACATCCGCAGGATAAACGCTGCCAAGCTGCAGCAGACGACGCCGCAGACCGTCGGGATCAGGATCGCCGCAGCCGTCCATTTAATACTCTTGGTTTCCTTGTAAATGGTCAGGCAGGTCGTCGAACAAGGCCAGTGAAACAGCACGAAGATCAAAGTGCATACCGCTGTCGTCAACGTCCAGCCCTGCGCCAGAAACAAGTCCTTCATCGCGCTCAGACTGCTCATTTCGATCAATGAGCCATTGGCCATATACGCCATGATGATGATCGGGATGACGATTTCATTCGCCGGGAATCCAAGGATGAAGGCGATCAGGATCACGCCGTCCAGTCCCATGAAGCGGCCTAACGGATCGAGGAATCCCGACGCCCAGGCGAGCAGCGACTGACCTTGGATGCCGACGTTCGCCATCACCCACAACAGAATGCCAGCCGGCGCGGCCACGGTGATCGCCCGCCCCAGCACGAACAACGTGCGGTCAAAGACCGAGCGGACCAGCACCTTGCCCAGCTGCGGCCGGCGGTAAGGCGGCAGCTCCAGCGTGAACGAGGATGGTACACCTTTCAAGACCGTGGCTGACAACAGCCGGCTGACCAGAAACGTCATGCCCAGTCCCAGCAGGATCGTCAGGGTTAAAAGCAGCGCCGACTGCAGCGACTGCGTCAGCCCCGCGGCTGAGCCGAGAAAGAACATGGTCAGAATGCTGATCAGTGTGGGAAATCTTCCATTACAAGGAGCAAAATTATTTGTCAGGATCGCGATCAGCCGTTCCCGCGGAGAATCGATAATCCGGCAGCCGATTACGCCGGCGGCGTTGCAGCCGAAGCCCATGCAGGTCGTCAGCGCCTGTTTGCCGCAGGCATGCGCTTTGGCAAAAGTTTTGTCCAGATTGAACGCGACGCGGGGCAGATAACCAAGATCCTCAAGATAGGTAAACAACGGGAAGAAGATTGCCATCGGCGGAAGCATAACCGCGACCACCCAGGCTAATACCCGGTACATCCCCTCGCTCAGCATGGTGACGATGACACCCGGCAGATGCAGCGCCGTCAGAAATTCTGCCAGCGGCGCTTCCAGGGAGAATAAGAATTCCGCCAGCATCTGCGAGGGAATATTCGCGCCGGCCAGCGTGATCCACAACACCAGGCACAGAAGCAGGATCATCAGAGGAATCCCGGCCCAGCGGGAGAACAAAATCCGGTCGATCTGCCGGTCACGTTTCATCGCCTCGGCTTCGTTCATCGTCACGGTCTGTTCGGCCAGCCGCTGCGCCTGCTGGATTGGACATTGGATTAACTGATCCGGCCAGCGATCGTTTTTGTAGGCCTGATCGAGGACCTTGCGGCTGCGCAGGGCCAGACTGTGGAGCGTTTCGATATCCGCCTGGCTCAGCGAGGTTGATTCATATAACGATTTCAGCGTAGATTCCGGATTGTTCAGGATCTGCAAGGCAATCCAGGGAATGTCATAGGCTGGATCGAGCATCCGCAGCTGTCCGCGCAGGCGGTCCAGTTCGTTCTGAATCACAAATGGGTAATCCAGACAGGCGATCTGCGTGCGGGGATGCTCCGTTAGCTGGGCAACGGCGTCCATCAACGCGTCTAATCCCTGATGACTGCGGGCGCTGGCGGCAACGACCGGCACCTGAAGCAGTTCGCTTAGCTTTTTCAGGTCGATTTCGATTTTCTTCTTGCGCGCTTCATCCATCAGATTAACACAGACGACGACGTTCGCGGTCATCTGGAGAATTTGAAGGACGAGGTTGAGGTTCCTTTGCAGCGCCGTTGCGTCGCAGACCACGATCGTTACGGCGGGTTTTTGGAAGCAGATGAATTCGCTGGCGATCGCTTCCTCAGCGCTGTTGGCGATCAGGGAATACGTTCCCGGCAGGTCGACCAGCGTATAGTCCGTTTCCTGATGCCGTGCCGTGCCTTTCGCCAGCGCGACGGTTTTCCCCGGCCAGTTGCCGGTGTGCTGGTTCATGCCGGTCAGTTCGTTGAACACGGTGCTTTTGCCGACATTGGGATTGCCGGCCAGCGCAACCAGAATTTCCGAGTCCGCAAACCGGAAGTTACGGCTGGCTTTCGCACTGGTTGACTGAACAGTGAGTCCCATACTTATTCCTCGTCATGCTCGACAAGGATGGAACGGGAATCTTTGTCGCGAATGGCAATGACTGTGCCGCGGATCAGATAGGCGACCGGATCGCCGGCGCAGCTTTTGACCAGCGGGATCAATTCGGTACCCTGGACTAATCCGATATCCTGCAAGCGGGTGCGGATCGAGCCGGTGCTGTTGAGCTGGGTGACTTTGCAGCGCTTACCCAACGGGATCTGATTTAATGAACATTGGACGATACTCATAGTCAATTCCTCCTTTAAGTTGGTGATGGGAAAGTTTGTTTCCCACTACCAACTTATGAGTTGACAGCCGGTGCTGCTAGGCTTACGGAACCGCTGTCAAAAAGAAAGCCCTAAAAAGCAGCGGTATGCCATCTGTTCGATCATGAAGGAATTCTTACAATTTCGGTGACGGCCGAAAGAAGGAGAGCGGGAATGATATAATTTAAAAAGAGGGAAATGAAAAAGGATGAAGAAAACAAAATTTCTGGAATCGAAAATTCTGACTGTCGCGCTTGGGCTTTTCATCGCAGGCAATGTCTATGGTCTTTTAAACCATTCGTTAACACCGACTGATTATCGGCATTGCGGCGTTTTTCAGTTCAGCGGGACTGACGGTTACGGCCATGTTGAATTTACCAATCACGAGTCCGTTTATAATCTTACACGGGAAGGGGAATTCTGCGCCAACTTGGAGTTTTTCGCAAAATCAGAAACCGGGCTGGTTCCGATCACCGCGCTGAACCGGCTGCATAACGGGGATTCGCTGACCGTGATGCCAGTCTATGATTCAGTCTACACCGAACTGTTAAAGGTGAAGCCCGACGCCTCGCCGCTGACGCTGCAGGTGGAAGGCCTGCCTGCGGGGCTGACCGGTCAGGATCCGCGCCTGGAGGATCAGAAAGCAGAGATTCTGCGGGCTCTGACGCCGCGTTTTACAGGGCAGCCAAACTGGATTACGCTTGCCTTGCGCGAGGATGAGAAGAATGAAACGACGTTGATCATTTACTTTGAAGATCTGGATTCTGAAAGGGTCTATGCCGCGGAGGTCAAAGGCGCTTATTTTGATGAGCAGGATATTTTTCATTTTGAGGAAAAAGAACTGCGCCTGGCTGACGATCAGGAATTTGCGCGGCAGGCGGAAGCAGATCCATCCGGGATCCGGGAGAAGGAAAAGGAGCAGGCAGGCGAATGAAACGAAAAGGAATCAATATCATGCTTCTGGCTGCCGCGGCCATGACGCTGGGGGTGCTTGTCTATCGTACAAGGCAAAGACCTGTTGTCCAGATCAGCCGCGAAACCTGGGAATATTATCATACGTCTTTATATTCTGGTTATCCTTCGACGCCGAATCGGAAAGATTGGAATTCGCGGTTATTGGAAGACGATCTGCGCTATGCCCGGCAGGCAGGCGATCTGGAATGGCTCGATCAGCTCAAACGCGTCCAGGCCGCGGCCCGATGTCAGACGCCCCAGTATAACTGGTATCCGGCATGCAATATCCAGTTGACTGACGAACCCCGGCTGCAAGGCTCGATCCCTTTATTAACCCGGGAAGAAGCTCTGACGCCGGACGTTCAGACTGCCTTGGAGGAAATCCTGTTTCGTTTTGCCAGTTTGCGCTGCCATCCGAATTCTGAAGGCACGCTGACAATTGAAAAGGCGTATTTCATTGATTCGGAGCTGGGCAATACGGCGCAGCTGCTGGCCTGGGTGAGGGAAGATCAGGAAAAACAGGAAGAACCGAAAACCTTTGTTTTAGTGATTCACAATCTCCATCAGGCAAAGAACCGCTGGGTTTACTGGAACGATCAGTTTGGCTATTCTACTGATTTTTGCGAGCTTGGCCTGCCGCCTGACGAGGATTGGCCGGAATATCATGCGACCCCTCTGCCACGAATCGAAGGCGCTTCGATGCGGATCGAGGAAATGGAATGGATGCTCAGCCGTTTGTAGACGAGAAAAAGGTGAAAACGATTCTTTCTAAAACGATCATTCTCTATTGCGATTTTTGGATATTAGTGCATTCAACGAATTGCGATTATTGGAGGTATTGACGAAAAATGAATTGCGATTTTTAGAGGGGTCTTTGGATTTAAAAAAAGAATTGGTGTGTGCGATGCTTTTTTGAACTCAAGCTGACATAAAAAAACAGACGGACACAGTGCGACGACTGCGGCAGTCTGGTTTTGTCGTTTTGATCTGGAAATAACAGGTAGGAAATAACGGCGGGACTTCCTTGATGTACACCCGTCTTTCATGGGATAAAAGAATTGTGGAAAACTGACAGAGATTGACAACGATTTAAAATGAGGTAGGATTAAAAACAGATTGGAGTGATTTTATGGCGATTGAACAAGCCCGGGACTATCTGAAAGCATGGGGCTGCGCCGATCAGATTATTGAGCTGGAGCATTCCAGCGCAACGGTGGCGTTAGCGGCGGAAGCCCTGGGAACGGAAGAAGCTCGGATTGCGAAAACCCTGTCGTTTTGGGTGCAGGAACAGCCGGTATTGGTCGTGACGGCCGGTGATCAGAAAATCGACAACGCGAAGTATAAAGCGTTCTTTCATGTCAAAGCGAAAATGTTAAGTTATGAGGAAGTGGAACCGGTGATCGGTCATCCGGTCGGCGGCGTCTGTCCGTTCGGCATTCATCCGGGAATTCCAGTTTATTTGGATGAATCGCTCAAACGGTTTGAAACGGTGTTTCCTGCCTGCGGCAGCGGCAACAGCGCGATCGAGCTGACGCCTGACCGGTTGTTTGAAATCGCACAGGCGCAAGCCTGGATTAACGTCTGTAAATAGAGGATAAGAATTAACGCGAATAAGAAAAAAAGGATCTCCTCCGGTCTTATTTGGAGAAAATGTTTTGGTCATCCCCGGCCTAACAGAAATCTCCATCTTCTTCGCAAAGACGGGGGGATAGCTTAATTAAATGGCGGAAAAACAAAAAGCACTGAACTGAGAAAAATGTTCAGTGCTTATTTCTGAAATCATAAAGCCGAATAAAATAAGAAGCAGGACAGCCGTGAACTCAAGGGTCAGCCGGAAATCTGGTTTGTTTTTTCAATGATCGCGTCGACCGCTTCCAGCATCGCCGAACGTAAGCCCAGGGCTTCCGCTTTTTCGACGCCGACGATCGTACTGCCGGCCGGGGAACAAACCTGATCCTTTAAGATCCCCGGATGCAGTCCGGTTTCGCTCACCATCGCCCCGGCGCCTTTCACGGCCTGGGCTGCCATCGCATACGCCTGGACGCGCGGAATTCCATGTTTAACGGCAGCGTCGGCCATCGCTTCGATCATCATATAGATCAAAGCCGGGGTGCTGCCGGTCAGGGCGGACACCGCATTCATCTGCGCTTCCTCGATCACGACGGTTTTTCCAGTCATAGCCAAGAGGGAAAGCGCCAGCTGCTTTTCCGATTCTGTGACCTGAGCGTTAAAGGTTAAGGCGGTAAACCCTTCTCCGACGGCGGCGCAGGTGTTGGGCAGGGTGCGGACCAGATGGACGTCTTCTCCTAAGCGCTGGGCGTACCAGTCCAGCGTTAAAGAAACGGCGATCGTCACAACGAGCGTTTCCGGCCGCAGCGCGGGTTTGATATCGGCGAGCACTTCCGCCATTTTAACCGGTTTGACCGCCAGAAATAAAACGTCGCTCACCTTTGCCACTTCGGCCGCCGAGTCGTATTTCTGGGCCGGAAAATCCGTTTTTTCCGCTAAATGAGGCGAATAGGCCGCCATCGTGTAATCCTGCGTTTTCTGGGTAATCCCGCGAATGATCGCCGAGGCCATATTGCCTGTGCCAATCCATCCGATTGTCGTCATAGAAAAGTCCTCCTTTTTTATCCGGTCTTCCCGGTTTTCTTCGATTTGGTTTCATTATACAACAAACCGTCAACTTCGACCGCTCGTGAATTGTAATTATCCCGCGAAACCATTAAAATAAAAGCAGAAAGGCCAGGTGGGAAACAATGTTTGAGAAACTGAACGAAGTCAAAGTGCTTCGCGATCCAATTCATGGCTATATTCACGTCGATCTGAAAGTGATCTGGGATTGTATCAACAGCCGCGAGGTTCAGCGGCTGAAACGAATCCGGCAGCTGGGCGGGGCGTTTCAAGTCTATCATACCGCGGAGCATTCCCGGTTCGCGCACTCTTTAGGGGTTTATGAGATCGCCCGGCGGATGGTTGAGGAAATCCGCGATTTGCGGGAAACACTGAGCGAGGAAGAAAAGATAACGGTCATGGCCGCCGGTCTGCTTCATGATTTGGGGCATGGTCCGTTCTCCCATGCGTTTGAATCCGTGACCCTCGCCAAGCATGAGGAAATGACGCGCCGGATCATTCTGGAAGAGACAGAAGTCCATCGCGCGTTAGTCCGCTGCAGTCCATCGCTGCCGGAAAAAGTGGCGGCGGTGATCGACCATACCCATCCCAATAAAATTCTCGTTCAGATGATCAGCGGGCAGCTGGATGCCGACCGGATGGACTATCTGCTTCGGGATGCTTACTTTACCGGGACGAAATACGGCGAATTTGATCTGGAGCGGATCCTGCGGACCATCCGCGTGCGCGATCATAAAATGGTCGTCAAGGAAAGCGGCATGCATTCCGTCGAGGATTACATTATGGCCCGCTATCACATGTACTGGCAGGTTTATTTTCATCCGGTATCGCGCAGCTTTGAGTCGATGCTGACGCTGATGTTCGCACGGTTAAAGCAGCTGCGGGATCAGCACAGTCCGATTTTGGAACAAATTCCAATTTTCAACGCTTTCCTGGAGGGACGCGACGTCAGCGTCGAGGATCATTTCCTGATGGATGAACCCGCCTGCAACTACGGGTTTACGCTGTTCCGGCAAAGCGCGGATCCGATCGCCGCGGATCTGGCGCGGCGGCTTCTGGATCGCGACCTGTTCCAGTCGTGCGAAATCCATAAGCACGAGCAGCTGGAAGCGATGCGCGCACGGTTAGTGGAAAATGGCTGGGATCCGGCGTACTATCTGACCGTTGACGAAGTCCGGCAGCGGCCGTACCAACCTTATCAGGGAAATGAAAATTCGATGGTCTGGGTTTTGATGGAGGACGGTACGATTCAGGAACTATCCGATGCCTCGGTCATCGTGGCGGCCCTGGTGCATGGGGAATCCAAGAATGACTTGCGGATGTACTACCCGCGGGAAATGGAGAGGGACCGATAAGCCTAATAAACTTGCGGAAATTCTTACCAGAGAGCCTCCCAAAGATTGGAAATAATGATATAATACGGCTATTGATCAGCGTGGTTTTTAATGCATGCGGCTCAAACGCAAAAAGTAGACTTTCCCTGACAGCCCTGAGAATCCGGAAATTTTCTGGAAACCGGGCTTTTTCTTTCGTTTTTTCGCTGTCATAAAATGTCTAATTAAATTGACAGTCGTGAAAAAAAGGGGGAATGGGCAATGCGATGGAAATGGTTGGCAGAAAAGGAATACCGGACAGCGGCGGAAGTGTATGGACGGATAGATCCGCGGTTTCTGGATCCTGCCTTTCCGGCGGCTTCCCGGCGGTGTTTCCAGGTGGAAGCGCATGGGGTATGCGTCGCCGGCGTTGTCAGCAAGCAGGAAAAACAGCTGTTTCTGGGCGGCTTAACCAGCGGCGATCCCGCCGTGATGCCGCTGGTGCTGCGCTTTGCCAACCGCCTGATGTGGCAATGGGGCTGCCGGAGCGGTCAGTTGGAGAGCGCCGCAAACGCGCTAACCTTGGAGGAGGAAAAAACGGTCTGGAAACAGAAAAAGTCCGGCCGATGCAGGGAGGGCGCATGCCGGATCGAATGGGAACTCGAAGAAGGAAGCATCAAAATCGGTGTGCTGCGCTGTCAGATCGATCCGCTGGTTCAGCGGAACCGGCTGGAAGCACAGGTCATGACGGCGAAGCTGTTGGATGTGGAACGGCGTGGCGAAGTGATCGCTCAAATTCATCATTGGGACCAGCTGGCCAAGAAGCTCGGCCCCCTGATCGATGCCGGCGGCCTGCGGTTTGTCAGCCGGAAGGCTCAGGCCTGGATCAGTATGCCGATTCCCTCGCCGCAGGCCGCGGATCCTGAATATCTGCGGGATCAGCTGGCCCGGCAGCTGGCGGCGCTGGGCATCACTCTGTGCCCGGAACCCACGGTGGATGTTGTTCGCTGGCGCCGCCGGTTATTCATGTTTACGCATCAAAAAGACAAGCAGCGCCATTTGGCACGTCAAACAGGCCAGACCGGCGCTGGCATTTGCCCACAGCAGCGGCGGCCATAAGCCGGCTGCCAACAGAGCGAAAAGCGTCAGTGCTCCGGCCAGCGCGGTACATAGTCCTCGGATCATCGTTGTACCTCCTGCCCCAGTCTATGTGAAATGAAACCGGAAGGTTCGCTCCCTCGCCTTTCGGTCTTTCTTTTTCTTTCTGTTGTCTGGCTTTTACAGGGCGAGCTGACCAAGCGTCTGGAAAAGCTTTGCGTCAAACTTACGGATCGGTGCGGCGGAACCAGTAGAGCGAACCGGCCGGATTGGGCTGACCGCTGATCGGATCCACGCGCCGTTCCTCCAGCTGGGGGCTGAGCGTGTACCAGGGACCGGGGGAATCCTGAGGATAGACGGTGTTGAAGATCTGCTTCCAGATCTGTTTCGGCACCCGCCGTTCCTCGTTGGTTTCCAGCTTTTCATTTTCATCATACCCGCTCCACAGCACGACGGTCATCTGCGGATTATACCCGGCGATCAGGCTGTCCCAGTCGCTGGATCCGGACTTTGCGGCCGTCGTTGTATAGGGCTCGTAGCCCAACAGGGAAGGCGTCATCACCTGCAGATTTTTGATATCAAACGGCGCCCGCAGCAGCTGGGATAGCATCAGCGTTTCATCGCGGTGCAGCAGTTGTTTTGGATTTTCCTGGCGTTGATAGAGGATGTTGCCGGCGTTATCGGTGACTAACCGGATCATCGACGGTTCATCCACCAGCCCCTCCGAGGCGAACGTGTTGTAAATTTTCGCCAGGTCGATCAGCGGAAAATGCGTCGCGCCTAAAGCCATCGCGGCCGTGGCTTCCTCGGATTCGATGCCGAAGGCGGCCAGACCGTCCGCCAACAAATCCATGCCCAGAAACAAATGCGTTTTCACGGCGTAGATATTATCCGACACGCCGATCGCGTTGATCATTGAGATTTCCTTTTCCGGATACACGTTGCGGTAATTGGTCGGGGCATAAAACACGCTTTGGGAGATCTGAAACTGGGTCGCGGTGGAAAGAAAGGTCGAGGAGGGGGATAACCCCTGCTGCAGAGCGATGTAGTAAAGCAGCGGCTTGATCGTCGAGCCGACCTGTCGGGTGGAATGCAGCGCGCGGTTGTATTGCGAGGTTGTGTAATCCCGGCCGCCGACCATCGCCAGGACGTTGAAGGTGAACGGCTCCAGGATTAATCCGGCGATTTGTTGATCGGTATCCGGCATGTGATCGTCGACGGCATCCTGCAAAATCGTCTGCATTTCCGGATCCAGATAGGTATAGACGTTCAGCCCCTTTTCCAGCGTTTCCTGATCGAGGAAGCCCATCTCTTTCAGCTGCGCCAGCACGGCGTCCTTATAATACCCGCTGGAGCCCATGATTTTCTGGGTGGAAAAGTCCGCCAGCAGCACCGGCTGTGCTTTTGCACTGTCGGCTTCACTCTGGGAAAGCTTCTCATTGTCGACCATCGCCTGCAAGACGACGGCCTGCCGCGAACGGGCGTTGTCCATCGAAATAAAAGGGGAGAATAAAGAGGGCCCGTTGGGAATTCCCGCCAGCATCGCCATTTCGCCTAAGGTGCAGTCGTCCAGCTCCTTGCCGAAGAAAAACGCGGCGGCCTTCTGGATGCCGTAGACGCCATGCCCGTAATAGATGGTGTTCAGGTAGGTTTCCAGAATCTGATCCTTGGAGAAATGCATTTCCAGCTTCGCGGCGTACACCGCCTCCTGAAACTTCCGCGACCAGGTCTGGTCGAGCGTCAGAAACAGATTGCGCGCCAGCTGCTGGGTGATCGTCGAACCGCCTTCCACGATATCGCCGTTTTCAGCATTGACCAGCACCGCTTTGGCAATCCGGATTGGATCCAGACCGTAATGTTGATAAAAACGCCGGTCCTCAATCGAGATCACCGCGTCGATCATCGTCTGCGGAACCTCCTCCAAATTTATCCATTCGCTGTTTTTCTGATAGGTCGATTCATAAATTAAACCGCCCTGGTTATTATAAAGACGGATCCGGCTGTCCTGTCCCAGCAGCGGGACATACGACAAATAAGCGTAGCCGTAGAAGCCCAAAAGCGCCAGTAATCCGCACAATGTCAGGACGCATCCGGCCGTGATCAGTTTTTTCATCGTCCATCACCTCGTAGGTTTATTGTGGCCCGTAGAAAGAATTTTAAACTTATTGAAATTGACTATTGACAACTATTCAACAACCGTTATAATCATAGGGAATAAAGGAAAAAGAAACATGATTTCAAAACCAAAACAAGTTCGCGTTGTACGAACCGATCTGAATACCGGGCAGACCGAATGCCTGTGCGAATGCGCATGCGAGGTCGCCGGCGGGAATCAGCTTTTTTATACCGAGACCGGGCCTGACCGGTGTCCGGTCCGGGTTGAAATACAAAGTCAAAGCATAACGATCCAACGTCAAGGTGAAGCGGTAACCACGATGTTCCTGGTGCTTCATCAACGATCCGTCTCCCGCATTCAAACGGAGTTCGGTGTTTTTGAAATCGGCAATCTTACGACTCTTCTGGAACAAACGGAGGACTGTTGGCGCGTCGCGTATGAAATCGGCGAGCCGGGACAGCCGTCCGACCGCTTCCAGATCGAATGGTTTTTTAAGGAGGCAGAAGCGTGAATCAAATTGAAACAAACCTCAAAACCTGCATTATAAATGCAGTGAAACAGGCTTTTGACCTGGATTGGGAAAGCGGCGACGTCGTCATCGAAATTCCAAAGGAAAAGATCCACGGCGATTACTCGACGAATGCGGCGATGCGGCTGACAAAGCAGCTGCGGCAGAATCCGCGGATGATCGCGCAGCAGCTGATCGATCATCTGGATCTGAAGCAGGGTTCAGTCGCTAAATGTGAAATCGCGGGTCCGGGTTTTATCAATTTCTTTATGGAAAGCGCAAGTCTGGCGTCGGTGATCGGCGTCGTGCTGCAGGAAAATGAAAACTACGGACGTTCCGACGCAGGCCAGGGACTGAAGGTCGACGTTGAATATGTTTCGGCGAATCCGACCGGGGATCTGCATCCGGGCCATGCCCGGGGAGCGGCGATGGGCGATTCTGTCACGCGGCTGATGAAATTTGCGGGCTATAACGTGACGCGCGAATACTATGTGAATGACGCGGGCAATCAGATCCGCAACATGGCGTTGTCGCTGCAGGCGCGTTACCTGCAGGCGTGCGGCGTGGAGGCGGAGGTGCCGGAAGACGGCTACCACGGTCCGGACCTGATTAAAATCGCGCAGGACCTCAAACAGGAATACGGCGAAGACCTGGCGCATAAGGATAAAGCAGAAACTTATTCCTTTTTCCGCCAACAGGGACTGCAGGCCGAGCTGGCGAAGCTGAAAGCCGATCTGGCGGCCTTCGGCGTTGAGTTTGATGTCTGGACCAGTGAACAGAGTATTTATGACCGCGGCATGGTGGACAAAGCGCTGAACACGCTGAAAGCCCAGGGCATGACGTATGAAAGCGAAGGCGCCCTGTGGCTGCGCACAACCGATTTCGGCGATGATAAGGACCGCGTGCTCGTCAAGAGCGACGGCAGCTATACGTATCTGACGCCGGATATCGCGTACCATGTCGACAAGTTTGACCGTGGCTATGATAAGCTGATCGATTTCTTCGGTGCCGATCATCATGGCTACATTGCCCGGCTGAAGGCGGCGGTGCAGTCGCTGGGTAAAAATAAAGACGATCTGGAAGTGGACATTATCCAGATGGCCCGGATGGTGAAAGACGGCGAAGAATTTAAGATGTCCAAACGGACCGGCAAGGCCGTTGCCTTAAAAGATCTGGTCGAGGAAGCGGGCGTTGATGCCGTCCGGTACTTCTTCGTTTCCCGCGCTGCGGATACGCACATGGATTTCGATATCGACATGGCGAAGAAGCAGACTAACGAAAACCCGGTCTACTATGCTCAGTACGCTCACGCGCGGATGTGTTCGATTCTGCGCTCGGGAGCGGATATCCCGCTTGCGGATCATTACGAACTGATCACGCACGAAAAAGAACTGGATCTGCTTAAGCATATCAATGAATTTGCTTCTACGGTCGCCGATGCCGCCAAAACCCGCCAGCCGCACAAAATGTGCAATTATATCACCCGTTTGGCGCAGCTGTTCCACACGTTCTATGCGGACTGCAAAGTCCTGGACCGGACGAACCTGGAATTAAGCGCTCAACGTCTGGCGCTGGTGAAGGCTTCTGAAATGACCCTGCGCAACGCACTGACGCTGATCGGCGTCAGCGCCCCTGAAAAAATGTAAGAAAGGACTGTTTCAAAGTGTCAAATCGTTCAATGACTGATGTTGCTTATCAACTGTTAAGCAAAAAGAAAAACAGCGTCACCTTCAACAAGCTGTGGGATGAGGTTTCTCAAATCATGGGTTATTCCGAAAATGTAGCGGAACGGAAAATTGCCTCGTTCTACACATCGATGATGCTGGACAACCGCTTTACTTCCCTGGGCAACAACAAATGGGATCTGCGGTCGCGGCATACGTATAACGAAACGCACTTTGATACCAGTGCGATCGTTCTCGAGGACGACAATAACGACGAGCTGGACGAACTGGACAGCTTCGAGGAAGAGGCGGAAGTGGAAAAAGTTCCGTTTGAAGAAACAAACGAAGAAAGCTTCTGATGGAGAAAGGGCAGCGCAGTCTGCCTTTTCGTTTGGGAAAGCCAAGTCTGACCCAGAGAATCGGAGGATCAAGGAATAGTGGGCTTAAGTCATGATGAAGGAAAGGTGAAGCCAATGAAAACAGTAGTCTGGGATTGGAATGGAACGTTATTGGATGATGTGGAAGTCTGTATTGAAACGGTCAACGCGATGCTTCGTCAAAGGAATCTGCCGGCGCTGGAAAGCGTGGATCAATACCAGAATGTGTTCACGTTTCCGGTGATCGATTATTACCGCCGGGTCGGTTTTGACCTGGAACGGGAAAGTTTTGAGGCGTTATCGGAGGAATATATGCGCGGGTATCATGAACGGGCAGTGCGCTGCGGGCTGTTCGCGGACGCTGAGCCGGGGATCAAGCAGCTGCGGGAACAGGGTGTGCCGTCGCTGATTCTGTCCGCTTCCCGCCAGGATCATCTGCGCATGCAGACAGAACAATGCGGCTGTACGGAATGGTTCAGCGATCTGATCGGAATATCCGATATCTATGCCAAGGAGAAGCTAAGCGCCGCGCAGGCGTGGCTGAGGAAAAATCCGCAGCCGGACCGGGAAATGATCATGATCGGGGATTCCCTGCATGATGCGGAGGTTGCGGAAGCGCTGGGCTGGGACTGTATTCTGATTGATCGCGGTCATCAAAGCCGCAGGCTTCTTGTCACTTCCGGCAAGCCGGTCGTGTCCAATATTCTGGAAGCAATACCGCTGATTTTAGGTTAAATAAACAAATTTTGCGTCATCTCCTTATTTCCCGGGAAATGATGCTTTTTTATTGATAGCCTATTAGAAAGCTTCACTTTTCGATAGGCTAAAAAGCCATGATAATGAAATGTGATGCCTTCTTTTTTCCTCAAAAAGCAAAACAGCTTTGACATTATACCAGGAATGGCCGCAAAGAATGTCAGAACAATAAAAAAAAGGAGATCGGAATCTCCTTGATCAGATCAGATTTACGCTTACGGCTCACCGGTGATACAATCTTTTCTTCTGATAAACCGGCTCGCAGGTCAGATTCATGCCCAGCTTTTTGAAGGTTGACGAATCAACTTCCGAAAGCAGTACGGTGGAATGGACTTCGCAGTCTTTCAGCTTTTTCAGCTGCTGCATGGCCAGATGGGATACCGGATTGTTCGTCGCGGCAATCGCCAGGGCGATCAGAATCTCGTCGGTATGTAATCTTGGGTTATGATTGCCGAGATGCTGGACCTTCAGCTTCTGGATCGGTTCGATGACATTGGGGGAGATCAGCGGGATGTTGTCGTTGATGCCGCCGATTTCCTTTAACGCGTTTAACAGCGCGGCGCTGGAAGCGCCTAACAGATCGGAGGTTTTCCCGGTGATGATCCGACCGTCGTTTAATTCAATGGCGACGGCAGGTGCTTCGGTTTCCGCCGCTTTGTTTAAGGCGGCGGTGACAACCTTGCGGTCTTCCTTCACAATCCCGGCCTGATTCATGATCAGTTCGATTTTCTGAACGGACTCCTCGGTCGCCATATCGCGGCGATAATCGCACAGCGCCTGATAGTACCGGCGCAGAATTTCATCCTCGCTGGCCCGGCACGCCGCTTCATCATCGATGATGCAGTTGCCGACCATATTCACGCCCATGTCCGTCGGCGATTTGTACGGGGATACGCCCGCAATCTTTTCAAATAAAGTATTCAAGACCGGGAATACCTCCACATCGCGGTTGTAGTTCACCGCAGTTTCGCCGTACGCTTCAAGGTGGAACGGGTCGATCATGTTGACGTCGTTGAGATCCGCCGTCGCCGCTTCATAGGCCAGATTGACCGGATGCTTTAACGACAGATTCCAGATCGGAAAGGTTTCAAATTTTGCGTAGCCCGCTTTGATGCCGCGCTTGTAATCATGATACAGCTGCGACAGACAGGTTGCCATCTTGCCGCTGCCCGGTCCCGGGGCAGTGACGACGATCAGTTCGCGGGTGGTTTCGATGTATTCGTTTTTACCATACCCTTCATCGGAAACGATGTAGGACACGTTGCTTGGATAACCGGGAATCGGATAATGCAGAACGACGTTGATGCCCAGATTTTCCAGCTTTTTCTTAAACTGATCCGCGGTGATCTGCCCGGCATACTGCGCGATGACGACGCTACCGACATACAGATCGATGCTGCGGAAAGCGTCGATCAGACGCAGAACATCCAGATCGTAGGTGATGCCCAAGTCGCTGCGGACTTTATTCTTTTCAATATCGGTCGCGTTGATGACGATGACGATTTCAACGGAATCCCGCAGTTCCATTAACATTTTAATTTTACTGTCCGGCTGGAATCCCGGGAGTACGCGGGAGGCATGATAGTCGTCAAAAAGCTTGCCGCCGAACTCCAGATAAAGCTTGTTGTCAAACTGTTTGATCCGTTCTTTGATTTTGGCAGACTGCATCTGCACGTATTTTTCGTTGTCGAAAGCCAGTCTTTTCATAGTCTATACCCCTTAAAAACTCAATTTCATATTATATCAGAAAGAGATCGAGAATGCCATTGAAGAAATGGTAAAATAGGAAGGTTCTGCGAAGCCTTCAAAACAGGACGATCTGAGGGGCAGGCAGGACTGGAAAACTGACGAGACTGTCAGTGAGAACATAGAAAAAAACCCTTTCGGGTTTTTCAGTTTTTTAGAGAACTGTGACGTTAACAGCGCGGGACTTGTTGCTGCGAGCATCATTTTCAACTTCGAAGGAAACCTTCTGGCCCTCTTCTAATGACTTATAGCCACTACCGTTGATGCCTGAGAAATGAACGAAGATATCGCCCTGGCCCTGATCATCCGTGATGAATCCGTAGCCCTTGTCGCCGTTAAACCATTTTACTTTTCCTGTACTCATTTTAAGTACCTCCTTTAGTGGAAATAAGAAGCTACTCAAGGTATAAAAAATCGCATAACTTCAGGGATTTTTGTACATTGAGTGATAATTACAATCCCGTTACGCGATCATAGCTATTGCTTAATATTACTTCTTCAGTATAACAGGTTTTAGCCTGATGTCAAACAAATAAAAAAATATTTTTTTGAGGGTCATCCTCTTGTCAATAATGGATTTATTCTGTCAAGTTTTAGTAAAATTCAAAAGTAATTTTACTTTTTCCATTTTCTCAGGAGGCTTTTTTGAATTTTGCGCAATATTAAAGATGTAGGGTCTTTGATAAGGCGGTTGCCCGTCCTGGATGGATCATTCTTTTGATTCATTTGTTTTTCGAGCTTGTTTTCTCAGCTCTGGAAAGGAGGGGCTTTCTATGAAATTTTTCATGGAACTTTTGTCTTCTTTAACGATAAGGTGCATTCTGGCGATTGCCCAGCTTCTGACAACCAGCCTGGACTGCATCTTAAAAATTATAGAACTCAGAAAAAAAGTGCCGCAGCGCATTCCCAAGCAAACCGGCACTTATCTGTCCACCACTTCTCGAATAAGAGATAGTGTCTGACGGGTATCGCTTTCTCAAGCGTCCCTACGCTTATAGTATATGCCATTCTTGAGTTATTTCAAGGGCATATCGTTATTTTCCTGTTTTTCAATCTTTCAGTATCGATTCAATGGGGAGCGGGAGAAAAGAAACAGGATTCTGTTTAACCTTTCAATCCTGAGTTCATTCTGAATTCAGACGGCTTTTAATCAAATCATTTTTCAGTTCTGATCAGCGGACATACCCCCACTGAGGACACTTAATTTCCCGTGGAATAGAAAAAGTATAGAATACTTCGTATAAATTCAGGATCAGATCAGTCCCAAGAGTGTGTGCAATGCATAGGCGATCCCATCTTCATCGTTGCTTTGTGTTTGGTAACGGATCTGACAGCGCAATTCCCGATCGGCATTTCCCATGACGACGCCGTTGGGGAATCCGGTCAACATTTCCAGATCGTTCCAGTCATCGCCGAACACCGCGATTTCTTCCGGCTTCAGATTCAACTGACGGCGTAAGTGGTCAATGCTTTTGAATTTGCTTGTCTGGCTATTTGTGATTTGCAGCACCTTGCCTTGATCAGTCAGATAGACGTTTGCCTGATCCATGCAAATTGTTTGGCAGAGGTTAACCAGTGATGAAGGAAGATCCGTGACGGAATCGACAAGATTTTCAAAGTAAATCAGAATTTTTACCGTTTGATTGAAGACGTTGGGATTCAGCGGAACACTGAGTTGGGGATCAATGCCCCATAACGGATAAGCAAAGTTGGCTAATGGACAATTGAAGGCATGGAGTTCATCCTTCAACTGCAGCGCCAGGTGCAGCCCGGGAAAACTTTCAACGGCTTTGACACAGCCAGCGACCACCGCTGCGGGCAAAAAAGCGTATCGCGTCTGACCATGCAGCTTTTCACAGGCGCCGTTGCAATAGATTCCTCCGTCGAAGAAGCCCAGTTCTATTTCCGTCCAGCCGAGCATTGTTTCCAGCAGCGGAGTCCGGGCCGTGGCAATAAATAATGAAATGCCTTTCTCCCGGCAAGCGCGCAGCGCTTCCCTTGTGGAAGGCGCCAAGGTTTTCTCTGAGGTTAACAACGTTCCGTCCAGATCAAAGAATAAGGCCCGGATTATTGTTTTTTCATCGTTCATCGTTTTATCTGCCATCTAAGCAAAGCGGTATAAGCTTGGATAATCATGCAGAATGGACCAGCGAGCTTCATCGCTGCAGTTCAGCAGAATCCGCAGGCTTTCCATGCTGATCTGTCCCGCCTCAAATAAGCGCCGGGTCATCTCATCCGCGGGTAAGCCAAGCTCTTTCTCCAACTGCTCGATCTTCTTCAAACCGTAGCAGTAACAGGTGAAATAACCGAACATTTCTTCCTGAGCCAGAACCTGGCCGCGCGCGGTTTTCGCATCAAAACCCAGTTCCCGCTGGTATAACTCGACCACTTCGCCGATCGTGCGGTTTTCCCACCGAAGCATCAGATCAGCCTGGATCCGCACGGACGTATGATGCCGGCGGTAAGCCGTGAACAGTGGAAAGTAAGGGTCTTCCGCAAAGATCGACTCATAAACATGCTCGCTGCGGTGAGCGGTGCCTTCGATCAGCGGGTCAGCCTTCGGACCCCGGCGCATTGTTTCCGGCAGCGGATCGCTGTTCACCCGCAAGAACTGGATGTGATGGCCGAAATAGGCTTCATGAATCGTATTGACCTTAATCCAGCCGTCGCTGACGGCGGTGTAGTTGGTTTCGTTTAAGAACATCCGGCCATGCAGCGGACGTTCGTACGGACAGCCGTCCATGTAACCGCCCCAGGGGAAGGATTCCCGCAGTTCTTCCGGAACTCCGGTTAAATCGCACAGCTCGTCGATCGGATGCCATAGCTTCTGCTTGCTGACCGCTTTGACCCGAGCTAAATATTCATGGCCGCGGCGGAACATTTCCTCGGCGCTTTCGCAGGCTCCGGCTTTTTCATCCAGCAGCGCCCGGACCTGAGTCATCGTGGTCACCGGCGTTTCGCTTAACCGATTGGCAATCGCGAAGACGTTGGCGCGCGTAGCTTCAATTTCCTCCTGATACCAGGAAAGCAGATCGTCCAGCTTCACGCCCAGCTTCATCGCCAGTGTGCGCCGGTAGCTTTCCGGATCGGTGTTCAGCCGTTGATCCTCGCCTTTGATTTCCTGATCTTCATGCACACCGGCTTCGCGCAGCTGTTCAATCCAGCGGGACAGCGCTTGAACGCCTTCATTCAGACGGAGCTTGAGTTCCGTTGCCTGGGCGTCCAGCTGAGGGATGATCTGTTCAGCCTGGCGTTGGAGAGCCTGGCTGCGGGATAAGAGAATTGGCAAATCCATTTCATCCAATTCCGGAAACCGATGTTCCAGGGCTTGCAGGCAAGCCGGCAGTGCAGCCCATTGATCGCTAAGAATCGCAAGGCGCAGATCACGGCGGCGCTGATCTGAGGACCACAGTTGTTTTAAAGTGTGCTGAATTTCCCCCAGATGAACCTGCGGATGCATCCAGAAATCTTCCGCTTCCCAGGTCAGAAAATCAAGAACGTCATGAAAATGGTGAATGAAAAAGTGAGAAACTTCATTGTCGTCTGTCAGCTGATCGACACGGCGTCGGAGCTGGTCCAACGTCGTGGCCAGAGTCTGACGGTGTTCTTCGTCCGGGATCCAAAGCGAGCGTTGGTAAATCTGGCGGCTGTGCAGCCGGTCGCCGGCCAGCGCCAAATCGCGGTCCAGCTGTCGGATGATCATAATTTCCTGCGGTGATTGCATCATGGAATCCTCCTGTTAACTTGGCTATAACTATAATGAAATTCAAAACGGTTGGCAAGCACTTCCGCGGATAATAAAAAAGAACTGTCGCAAAGCAGGAAGCTCTGACAGCTCTTTTAAGTTTACGATAAATTTGACGGCGCCGAGGAGTTCTCTATTTCGTTCGGTCCTCTTTTTTCCAGTTCTTCCTCCAGACTGAAAGTGATGTCCTCCAGGGATGCAACCAGACTTTTCAACTGCTCGATGTTCTTGTTCAGCGTTGTGCAGGCCAGCTCCAGCGACGCGGAAGCATTCGGATCTGTACCCTGCGTCCCTTTGCGAATAACATTAAGGACGGAATCATCCAGGTTGTCTACGATCGAAGCGAGATCCCAAGCGATGTCGTAAATTTCTGAACTTTTATTCATACTATTCCTCCGGTTGGAATTATATCCAACAATTTCTTTTATGACAATCATTTTTTTAGTGAAATTGAGTAAAAAATTCACTAAATCGGGTGGTAACATGAAATAAGCAATCCTTATATATAAACCCTCTTTATATTACACCCTAACGATATTATTATACACAAAAAAGGTAATATTTCTTCATAAGTTAACCAAAAATGGGTAGAATTATCACTTTTTTTTGAAAGTAATTTGATTTTTTCATGGCGTTTATCTTAGTAAGGTTTCATTTTGTACTTTCTTAGAATTTTTTCGCGAGGCAGCATATCCGCATTTCGACCGAAATCTGACGATTGTTCGGGATGTCTGCTTTTTAACCATAAAAGCACGGTTGCGGACTTCTCAAATTATGAAAAATGGAGTAGAATAAGGGCGTAGAAAATAGGAGGATACATTTATGGCATTAGTTTCCGCAAAAGAAATGATCGAAAAAGCTCATGAAGGTCATTATGCAGTAGGCGCATTCAACATCAATAACATGGAATGGATTAAATCCATCCTGGCCGCAGCTGAAGAAGCCAAGTCACCAGTCATGTTAGGTGTTTCGGAAGGCGCAGGCAAGTATATGGCTGGATTTAAGAATGTCGTTGCCATGGTTAGAGAAATCCATGACTCGATGGGCATCACCGTACCTGTTGCGCTGCATCTGGATCATGGTTCATTTGAAGGAGCCAAGGCCTGCATTGAAGCGGGATTCACTTCTGTCATGTTTGACGGTTCGCATTACGATTTCGAGGAAAATGTCGCGAAGTCGAAAGAAATTCTGGAACTGGCTCATTCGAAGGGCATTTCCGTTGAATGTGAAGTCGGCGGCATCGGCGGCGAAGAAGACGGCGTTGCCAGCATGGGTGAATTAGCGGATCCGCAGGAATGCGCGAACATCGCGGCGCTGGGCGTTGATTTCCTGGCAGCCGGCATCGGCAACATCCACGGCAAATATCCGGCTGACTGGCAGGGTCTGAACTTTGATCGTCTGGCTGAAATCCAGGCTTCGACCAATGGCAAACCGTTAGTTCTGCACGGCGGCAGCGGTATCCCGGCGGATCAGGTGGCTAAGGCAATCTCCCTGGGCGTTTCCAAGATTAATGTCAATACCGAACTGCAGCTGGTCTTTGCGGCCGCAACCCGGAAGTACATTGAAGAAGGCAAAGATCTGGCCGGCAAGGGCTATGATCCGCGCAAACTGCTGAAACCAGGCGCAGATGCGATCACCAAGAAGGTCATCGAAATGATGAACCAGTTTGGTTCCGCTAACAAGGCGTAATCGTTTAAAATCTGATATTCTTGAAAACCGGCGGAGAAATCTGCGGGTTTTCTTTTTTTTCTGATCTCATACAGCTTATAATAAGAGGGATGAATTGAGAACGAGGAGGTTGCTTATGAGAACGTTGAAGCAAAAAGGGAAGGATATCGTTTGGGTTGTCGCGGGGAACGCGGTGCTGGCGCTGGCTGTCAGTATGTTCATTCTGCCCTATGATATTTTATCCGGCGGGGTCGCAGGCATCGCGGTAGCGCTGCAGCCGCTGATTCCGCTGCCGGTCACGCTGATGGTCAATCTGTTAGTGGTCGGCTTGTTTATCCTCGGCGCCTGTTTCCTGGGGAAAGAATTTGCGATGAAGACAATACTAAGCTCGCTGATCTATCCGGTATTTCTGACCTTTTTCAGCGGCCGGGTGCCGGTGCTGGATCTTGACCCGATCCTGGCTTCCCTGTACGGCGGACTTTTAGGCGGCATGGGGGTTGGGATGGCGTTAAGAACCGGAGCGAGTACGGGCGGCATGGATATTCCGCCGTTGATCGTTCATAAGCTGACGCATATCGAAATCGCCAAGCTGGTGCTGATCACCGATGCGCTGACCGTGCTGCTGGGGGCATTTACCTATGGCTTGGAAGCGGTGCTGATCGGTTTTGTTTCCGTGTGGGCGTCCTCGGTCGCGATCGATAAGGTGCTGATGTTCGGCGGTCAGCAGGCCAAGGCGATTCAGATTATTTCCGATCAATACGAACAGATCATCGAACGAATTCATTCCGAACTGGAACGCGGGACGACGCTGATCGAAGCACAGGGCGGTTATACGCATGAAAAACGGAAGATTGTTCTGGTGGTCATCACCAAGAATCAATATCCGGCGCTGATGGAAATGGTGACGGCGATCGATAAGGAGGCGTTTGTGATCGCCAACGATACGCATGAGGTCAAGGGCTTCGGCTTCAGCTTTGAATTCAAGGTTTGAGGTTGGATGAAGTCTTTTGAAATCTGTGCTGCAACGACAAGCGGACAATTCAAGATAAACAGTTAAGAAATTTCCGGCTTCACGAAACAAGGCAGAGCGGATTCTGAACAAGATTGTAATGCGGTAGAACAGACTTGAATGAACGGAGGAGCAGAAAGATGCTGAGCCATAATGGATGTCAAAAACTGCGGGAATTTACGGAAAGAAGTTATAAAAAAACAGTAATGGAAGTGACTTCGGGCGTGTGGTTCGTTTTAGGCTACGGCCACAGCAATGCGATTTTTATTGAAGGACAGACCAGCGTGATTTTGATCGATACACTGGATAGCCGGGAGCGGGGAGATTGTTTAAAATCCTGGATTCAAAAAACGACGGGGAAGCCGGTCAGGACCCTTCTCTATACGCATGGACATCCTGACCACCGGGGCGGAGCCGGAGCCTTTCAGGAGGAAGTCTCGGAAATCATCGCGTTTAAACCGAAAAATCAGGAATTAAAAAGAACAGAAGCGTTGCAGGAAATACAAACAAGGCGGGGAGCACGGCAATTTGGCTATACGCTGAGCGACGAAGAAGCACTTTCGCAGGGGATTGGTCCGCGAGAAGGAATAAATTACGGCGAGCATCGTAGTTTTGTTTCTCCGACAATAGTTTATGATCAAGACTGTGTAACCCGCGCGATCGATGGGATCGAACTGGAGTTAGTGCGGGTTCCGGGTGAGGCTGAGGATCAAATGCTCGTCTGGCTGCCGCAAAAAGCAGTGCTTTGCTGCGGTGATAACTACTTTGGCTGTTTTCCGAATTTATATGCGATCCGGGGCGGACAATACCGCGATCTGGCCTCCTGGATTGACAGCCTGGACGTCATCCTTTCCTATCCGGCCCAGATCCTTCTGCCCGGCCATACGGCTGCGGTTTGTGGAAGGGAACGAATCCGGGAAACCGTTGGCAATTTTAGAAATGCGCTCGATTTTTTTCTGACGAAAACGTTAGAAGGAATGAATGAAGGAAAAAGCGCCGATCAACTGGCCGCGGAAATTCAGCTGCCTGAGGAACTCTCCCAGCTGCCATATCTTGGGGAATATTACGGCTGCGCGGAATGGGCGGTCCGGGAAATCTATGCGGCCTATTTAGGTTGGTTTGATGGAAATCCAACGCATCTGCATCCACTCGCACCGCAAATCCGGTCACAGAAAATGCTGGAATTGATGGGCGGGAAGGATAGGACTGAAGCTGCGGCCCGAATGGCTTTTGAGAAGCACGAAGATCAATGGTGTCTGGAACTGTGCGATTTGTGTTATGAAGCAGAACCGGACGCCGCTATCCTGAGACTCAAAGCCGCCGCGCTGGATCGACTGGCGGAGGAGGAAACAAGCGCAAACGGACGGCATTATTATAAAGCCTGCGCGAAAGAACTGAGGAAAACTGCCGGATTGGACTAAGGAATGGAGATAGAATTGAATAAAGCTGATAGTCTGAGTCCTGAAAAATCGTTAAAAAATGGGAAAGTCATTTAGCTTTGAAAAGAAAGTCGTAACTTTTTTCTTGCTGATAATGAAAACCAGCCCCTTGAAAGAAGAATTCAAGGAGCCGCGAATCAAAAATTAGTTTTGATCTTCAAGAGGATATTTTAGATCCGGGGCGGAAGCTGTTTTTGAATCCTCCGCCAGAGATGACAGCGGAAATTCCAGGATCACCTGCGCGCCGCTGCCGTCCGGGACATTGCCGGGGATCATCCGTCCGCCTTCGATCTGCATTGCCTGCGACACGGTATATAAGCCTAACCCCGCATGGCCGTTGCTGCTGCGGGCGGATTCATAGCGGTAAAATGGTTCGCCGATATGCTTCAAACTTTCAGCCTGGAAGCCCGGCCCTTCGTCGCTGACCTTCAGGATCCAGTTTGTTTCTGTCACCGCGCCCATCAGCTGGACGGTTTTACCCGGCGGACAGTAGCGGATCGCGTTATCGAGCAGATTGATCAGCGCCCGTCTCAGTGTTTCGGTATGCACCCGGGCTGAGAATGGCGGGCAGAACACGGTTAACGTGATTTCTTTGTTGCGGCACAATCCGGACACTTCTTCAGTACAGCGCCGGATCAGCTCATGGATCGGCGTTACTTTCGGTTGTTCCGCCTGATTTTGGCTGCAGGCGGCTTGTTGAAGCTGAAGCACATACTGGCTTAATTGGCCTAACCGCCGCTGTATCGCTTCCAGACTTTCCCCCGCTGTTTCAGACAGAGCTTCCTCCTGCAGCAGTTCGACGTTGCCCTGGATCACAGCCAGCGGCGTCTTCAGATCATGCGCCAGCGCGGCGATCTGGATTTCCCGCTGATTCTGCATATCCCATTGCTGGACCAGCGAATCCTTCAGGGCAGAGCGCATCGTATCGACGGAATCCAACGCCTGGTTGAACTCCGTCAGCGGGGTGTCGTGAAGTGTAAAATCAAGGTTTCCCGACGCGATCTGCGTCGCGGATTCCTCCAGTGCGTTCAGCGCCTGAACCAGTTTTTTTCCGTAGCGGTTGGTTGTCATCCATAAATAAAGGAGAAGGAGAACGGCGGTCACACTGATAAAAAGTCCCTGCAGATCGCTGATCAGGGCGGCGATCCCCGGAACGGCCGGACGCACTTCATAGCGGAACAGAAGAATGACAACTTCTGCCCGCAGGTCGGTGCGAAACCAGGTTTCGGCCCCGATTCTTCCGGTGTAACTTCCGGTATAGAAGGAAAAATCAGCCAGCCCGCTGTCCGCCGGCAGGGAACTGTCCGCCAGCTGTTCATGACTGAACAACAGGTAATGGATGCCGTCGGGAACCTCCGCAGGGTCAAAAAAATCCTGCTGCTGAATTTTGCCGATCAGCTCCTGCGCCTGTTTTTCATTGTAATCGGCGCTTGTGTAGAAGCCGGCGTTCAAGCCGGCCATAAACAGAAACACTGCCGCGGCCAGGATCGCGAGCACGCCGAAAGCGGTCGTTAAAAAATAACGCCGCAAGAATTGCGCTAGAGTCCGGGTTTTTCTGCGTCTTCTTTTTTCCATCGGTAGCCTATCCCCCATACGGTTTCTATCGGATCTTCATTCAATTTCCGGCATTTTGACCGGATGTTTTTAATATGCTCGGTAATCGCCGCCGGTCCGCTGTCGCGATCCCAGCCGTTGATCAGCGCCAGCAGCTGATCCTTGGTCCAGATCCGGCCGGGCTGTCGGCGCAGCGCAATCAGAATTTCTTTTTCGCTGCGGGTCAGTGCCAGCGGCTGTCCGCGGAAAGCGACGTCCTGCTGCCGATCGATCTGCCAGCCGTCCTGGCGGATCCAAGAACGCCGCTGTTCTCTGCGCAGATGGGCCTGAATGCGGCTGCGCAGAACGCTCAGGCTGAACGGCTTGGTCAGATAATCATCCGCGCCGTACCCCAGGCCTTCAATCATCATTTCCTCCTCACTGCGGGCGCTGAGAAATAAGATCGGACAGCTCAGCCGGCCGCGGATTTTCTGACACAGCTCGAAACCGGATTGCTGCGGCATCATCACATCCAGCAGAATCAGATCAGCCTGCGCCCAGTCGTCTTCGCCGACTTCTTCGGGATTCGCAAAGGTCAGCACCCGATGTCCGTCTTTTTCCAGCGCGATCCGGATCAGCCGGAGTAAATCCAGGTCATCGTCCACTGCGATCAGCGTCGCCATCGTTCCGCCTCCTGTCCTGTTGCTTCTATTATACCATCAAGCACGACAACAAATAAAACAGATAGACGTGCAGCGGATAAAACCAGTAGAAAAACCGTTGATTCCGCGGTCCCCGCTTTCCGTTGTAGAGCGCCATGAAAATGACGGCGAACACGCCCATCCATTCATAAGCGAGCGTAAAGATCTCCGTAAAATGGCTCAGATTCATCTGCAGAAGCATCAGACCGTATAAGCCGGCAAGCGTCAGCACGAACACGCTCAGCTGAACGGCGCGGTGACGGCGCAGACCGTAAAGGATCAAGCCGCCGATCAGATAGTAAATCCCGCCTTCGTTTAAGAAAGGCAGCGGGAACAGCGTGCATTGCAGAAAGTAAGCGTAAGGCATAATTGAAAGCGGCAGCCGGGCAAAGCTGAAATACCAGACCCAAGGCAGCGCCAACAGGCCGATTCCCGGCAGCCAGCGTTTCTTTTTGCATTCATCCAGCCCCTGCCACAGGATAAAACAAAGGACAAACGTCGCAAATATATTGTTTGCGGGATAAAAACCGTCGGCCCGGGTCCAGCCGAAGAACTGAATCAAATACTGAATCAAGCCCATGGCCGCCGCGATACCATAACAGCGTAAGAAATAACGCTTGCGGTTGGAGGTATGCGCAAAGCCCTCCGCGGCGCAGAACAGAAACAACCAGCCGGATAAGCGGCCCAATTGGGAAAAAAACAGCGGAATTCGTCCGGTAAATTCAAAGAAATAATGCAGGTGATCCAGGACCATCAGAACCATCGCCAGGCATTTCAGATCCAATCCCGACAGTCCTCGAAAGTGTTTTTTTGTTTTCATTGAAGATTCCTCCTTGATAGTTTGAGCATAAACCGGAAATCTAAGGAAATTCTAAGGAAAGCGAAAACTGCCGGCCGTGATTTGGAAAGGGTGGCAATGCCGGGGAGTTCACGGTATAATAGGTACGGAAAAGGTAAGGATGAGGTTTATGCAGATAGAACACCAGTTTCCCTGTTCCGCCGTGCAGTTTTTCAATTTTATGGCACGCCGGATCGCACAGGACATTCAGATAGAAACCGATAAGAAATTGACGATTGCTGAGATTCATCAGGGCATGAAATATGATAAGAAGGTTCTGGTTTCCGAAAAGAAACAGCGCATCGGCAAGGCGCAGGTCGCCGTTTTCGATAAGCCGGGTCATGTGCAGCTACGCGTCGAGATGTTTGATGGCACGCAGGTCATTGATACTCAATGCGCCGCGCTGGGCAAGGATCGCTGTCAGGTGACGTACAGCGAGGAATTTTTACCCTCCAACATGGAGAAAAAACTGGCGATCGCAAGTTTTTCCTGGATGGGAAGAAAGAATAACAAGAAGAAGCTGCAGCGGCTGATGGAACAATGGGAAACCGAAATTCGTCAGCTGTACGGTGAATGAGTGTTCAGTATTTTAAAAACTACAGAACAATCACGTTTTTATCAAAACTTAATAGTATGATAGTGCAATGAAAGGAGCCCAACCGATGGAAGAAGTATTTAAGATTGAAGGCGGTCATCAGCTGAACGGAGAGGTTAGAATCAGCGGAGCGAAGAACGCGACGGTCGCTCTGATCCCGGCCTCGATTCTGGCCAACGGCCCGGTAACGATCTGCGGCGTGCCGGATATCGCGGACGTGGAGTCGTTATCCACCTTGTTAGAGGAATTGAACGTCGCAGTGGTGCACAAGGATCGGGGGCATCTGATCATCGATCCGACGGAAATGGTCAACCGGCCGTTGGAACATCCGGCGGTCACGAAGCTGCGTGCTTCCTATTATTTTATGGGAGCGTTGTTAGGCAAATACAAGCATGTAAAAATCAAAATGTCGGGCGGCTGTTATCTGGGGCCGAGGCCGATCGATCTGCATCTCAAGGGCTTTGAAGCGCTGGGAGCGAAGGTTGATTATCAGAAAGGTTGTTATACTATCGAAGCGGAAGAGTTGATCGGCACAAAAATCTTCCTGGATATTTCCTCAGTCGGCGCAACAATCAATATCATGATGGCGGCGGTGTACGCAAAAGGCCGCACCACGATTGAAAACGCGGCGAAGGAGCCGGAAATTATCGACGTCGCGACACTTTTGAACAAGATGGGCGCGCATATCCGCGGCGCGGGAACGAATGTGATTACGATTGACGGCGTGGATCATTTATCCGGCTGTTTCCATGAAATTATCCCGGATCGGATTGAAGCGGGTACGTTTATCATCATGGCGGCCGCGGCGGCCAAGGAGATGAAGATTACCAACATCATTCCGCAGCATCTGGAATCGTTATTGTCAAAGCTGCAGGAAATGGGCGTGGATATGGAAGTCGACGTGGACAGCGTGACGATCCGCGGCGGCGGCAAGCTGCAGGGCGTGGATATCAAAACGCTGCCGTATCCTGGGTTTGCGACAGATTTGCAGCAGCCGTTATCGGCGTTGTTAACCCAGGCGGAAGGCAAGTCGACGATCCGGGAGACGATTTATCCGGAACGGTTCAAGCATTGTATCGAGCTGCAGCGGATGGGCGCGGATATCAGCGTCGGTCAGGGCAGCTGTACAATCGAAGGTATCACGCCGCTCTACGGCGACCGGGTCACCGCAACGGACCTGCGCTGCGGTGCCAGTCTGGTTGTGGCCGGCTTGTTAGCGGAAGGCGTGACGGAGATTCATGAAATCTATCACATTGAACGAGGCTACGACGACCTGGATGGCAAGCTGCGGGCATTGGGTGCAAACATCTGGCGGGAAACGATCGAATAACGCCATTATGAAGTCAGAAGATCTGAGCAGACAGTCCGTTCAGGTCTTTTTTTGTGTTATTCCGCAAGTTTTAAGTTTGGGAAAAGTTATTGAATCAAAATGATGATCCTTGTTCCCAATTGTCTGAAATTTGAAGTATGATTAAGGCAGAGAGAAATAAGGAGGGATCGAAAATGAAAAAAGTGTTGATCCTGAGTCTGTTATTAACGTTGTGCTTAAGCGGCTGTTTTAGCGAAGACGGACTGAAACCAGGGATTCACGGGACCTCCGCGGGAAAGGAAATGGAAGAATTTCTGGAATCCAGGCCGGATAAGAGTCTGTCAAACCCAAGTCTATCCGATTATCAGATTAAGACATCCCAAAATTTTTATTTTTATAATTTTATAGCGAAGGATCTTTCAACATTGGATTTATCTTCGCTGACGTTATCCGAACTTGCGAATGAAACGATGTTTACCGCAAGCACAAAATGGCCGGCTACATTACCAAACCTGGACATTGAACAATTTTGGGAACAAGCCTGGGGCAAACCATTGGGCGCGGCGCTTTTCCATGAAAACGGAATCACCGGAAAGGGCGTGGGGATCGCGATCATCGGACCGCAGCTTTACGTTGATCATCCTGAATACAAAGATAATTTGAAACTCTTTTATGGGAGTGAAGATCCCTTATCTCAAAATTTGTTCAGTACGCTTGGAAGCGGCGCAATGTTGTCCAATCTGGCAGGGAAGTCGCTGGGGTATGCCCCGGAGGCTTCAATCGCTTATATCGTCAATTCAGGATATGATGAAAAGGGGAAGCAAGACCTTTCCTCCATCCTTGAGAATATGGATTCCTTGTTGGAATATAACAAAACCTTGAAAAAAGATCCGATTCGGATGATTCTCATTCTTTCTGATATAAACACTCAGGACCGTGCCTATGATACGTATCGGGCGAAAGTCGAGGAATTAAAACAAGCAGGGATCGAAGTGATGACTAAAATGCCTTATTTTAACGGTCATTACTTCACAACCGTGGCGAAAATTCCGTATGCCCCGCTGGATGATGTGAATTCCTACTATTTTGACAAGGCTGGAGAAACTCCAGATCATGTGCTGTATCTTCCTTACGCTAACCGGGTCCTGGCTTTTCCGGGAGAAGAAACGTATGTTTATTATCCGAGCAGTTTCGATGTAAACTATGGCACGATATCCACTCTGGCTGGTTTTTACGCGCTGGCTCTGCAGATGGATCCGAGCTTAACGCTGGATGAATTTGTCGAGATTGTCGCCGATTCGACGATCACATTAAGACCGGACAAGGAATACCGGGTGACAGGATTGGAAAACGTGATTTATCCGTCACGCCTTTACGATCATTTGGCGGCATTGAAAGAAAAATAACAGAAGATCAATATGAATTGAGGGCGGACCGCAGGAACGGGAGCGGATGATCAAATTATTAAAACGAAAAATGATCGAGGTGGAAGTGCCGCCGGAACAATGGATCCGGATGGGACTTTTGCCGCAATAAAAAAATCTGGATTTTAAGCGCCAGATTTTTTACTACGTATGTGGAAACCGTTTACCAGATCATTTCCGCGATCAACAGGACCAGCGGTAAGGTAAACAGACAGAGAATCGTAGAGAGACTGACAATCTCTGCGCCTAAGGTGATATCCCGGTCAAACATCTGGGCAAAGACTGGCGCCAGCACCGCGGAAGGAGCGGCGGCGGAAACGAGAATCACAGTGCGGATGGTGGCGAAGGAGTCCGGAATGAGGCTGAAAGCCGCTAATAAAGCCGCGGGAACCAGAACTAAACGAACGACGCTGACGTGATAGGCGGTTTTATTTTTAAACATGTGGATGAGCGGACTTTTTGCCAGATACGCGCCCAGCACCAGCATCGCTAACGGCGTGTTCATGGAGCCTAACGAATTCACAGCTTCCATGATCGGCTGCGCCGGCTTCACGGGAAGCAGGAAAATAATGACGCCGATGATCATTGCCCAGATACATGGATTGACCACGATTTTTTTAATCGTCACACTGTTTTTATCCCCGGACATCAGAATGACACCATACGTCCAGGCGTACAAATAAAAGCAGACGATAAACGGGGACAGATAGAATACCGCTTCGATTCCGAGTAATCCGGTGACTAACGGAATTCCCAGAAAACCGGCGTTGGAAAATACCATCCCGAATTTTTCCACACGCTGTTCCGGTTTGTAAATCAGCCGGGCGATGAGAATGTTGGCGGCATAAACCGCCAGACTTAACAGAAAGGCGAGGATCAGACCTTTGAACTTTTCAGGCGTATACGTCTGGTTAAAGGACGTTATGATGGTACAGGGCGTGGCGACCATCAACAGGATGTTGGACAGCCGGGCGGTTGTATCGTCGTTAATCGTCTGTTTCCGGTAAAGCAGATAACCGACGCTCATCATCAGAAACATTTTAAGGATCTGATTAAAAATTGTGATTGCGGATTCCATGATTGCTTCTCCCTCTGGGCTTACTTTTTGCTTAGGGACATTATAACGGATTTCCATAGGAAAAGGAAAGTAAGAAAGCCAAAAGGTACGGAAGGGGATGTTAGCGGCATCCTGCTGCGGATACTATCTTTTTCCATTTAAAGAAAAAGGAATTCCGCGATGGAATTCCCAGACCGCTTCTCTCTTGAATAACAGAAAAGTTACGGTTTTAATGTGTAATTGTTCCGGCCGTTTTTCTTCGACATGTACAAGGCGTCATCCGCTTTCTGGTACAACGTTTCAAAGTCCTTTGCCTCCCGAGAGGTCAACGCGATGCCGATACTGGCGCTGACGCCCCAGCTGTTTCCCATTGCTGTGTGCGTGTAATGCAAAGCTTTTAACAACTGCTGGGCTCTGGTTTTGACCCAGGCAAGATCCGGGACCGGGATGAAGACCGCAAATTCATCGCCGCCGATCCGGCCGATCATATCCTGTTCCCGGAACTGCGTGCGCAGCACCGCCGCAAATCGCTCAATGACCGAATCCCCAAAGGCATGACCGTAGAGATCGTTCGCTTGCTTGAACGTGTCGATATCCAGAATGAAGAAAGCGTACAGCTGGTCTGGCTTTTCTTTCAATAGATGTTCAATGTGCCGGCGGGTCGCGGTTTTTGTCAGTAAGCCGGTCATTTCATCCAGCTGGGCCAATTCTTGAAGCCGGTTTTCCTGCCGCTTTTCCGCGTCGATATTCTGCCGGTAGGTCAGCATGTGCAGCGAACCGTCGCTTTTCTGGCGGAGGATCCGGGCTGTAATCCGCATCCAGAAATAAGCGCCGCCAGTCGACATCATGAATTCATATTTTAACGTGTCCTGTCCCGCTTCATAAGCACGGATTACATTTTCAGGTTTAAATGTGTCGATATAACCCTGCCGGAATTCTTCTTTGATCTGTTTTTCCGCAACAATTTTCAGTGCTTCGTCATACGGCGTATTCGCTTGTGCGCCCAGACTCATGAAATATTGAATCGTCGCTTCGTTAGCCGGCCGGTTGCGCGTGATATCCAGCTCGTAAATATCGTCGAATAATTCCTCGGTCGCTTTCTTGAAAATTGATCGTTTTTCCTGTTCCATGGATTGCGTCAGCGCAACGATCTGGCGGTTAAAGGTGCGGATGACGTGGGTGATGACGATCAGGATGAACACGATAATCAACAGGATGATGATCGCGGAACGAAGCATTTCCTGCTGCAGTTCTGTCATCAGCTTGCCGGTGTCCTGCCGGACAACCAGATGCCAGTTCAGCTCCGGAATATACCGGGTGATCAGATAATCCTCGCTGGAGCTTTTATCCCCCTGCGTTGTCCAGAAGCTGTCGGCGGCTTCCCCTTTGTTCCAATATAACAACGATTGCCGGATTTCTTCCGGATAGTCGAAAAGAGAAAAGAAATTGACCTTTTCATAGCCGGTATAGTGCGAAGCAATTTCGATCAGGCCGTCTTGATCGACGAGGTAGGCTTCGACATGATATTGATTTTCATATTCCTGAATCAGCGCCTGCAGCGAGTCGATCTGTAAGCCGACGCCGACAGTGCCCAACAGCGCGCCGTTATCCTCGTAAATATTGCAATTAATAAAGACCGTAATCTTGTTATCCGCACCGGCGACTTCGTCGTTATCCACATTGATCCAGTAATCCTGCGACAAACTTAACGAATCATAATACCAGTCATTTTCCGGATTTCCAGGTTCCAGCGTCCGGTCCAGCCCTTCAAAATTGTAATAGCGATGCGTCGCCGTCGAAACAAGAAAGACCGAGTCATAGTTGTATTTTAAGCGATAGCTGTTCAGATATTCGCGCAGCGTGTCGATATAATCCGGATTCTCAAGATTTTCGAGTTCCTGCGACAGCGTCGAGCGAAGCAGACTGTCGTTGGCCATGGTCAGCGAGATATTGACCGGTTTGGTAAACAGCGTAGTGAGCTGATAATAAATCCCTTCGGAAGTCAGGCTGGAAACTTGTTCGATATTGTCCAGCGAAGCTGTGTAATTCATCTGATAACTTAAAAACGCGGTCATCAAAAAGCCGATGATAATGATCAGGCAGACTAGAAAATTTGTGCGGATCAGGATATTTTTCTTCATTGAAATCCCCCTCCTTATTCAGTGAGAAAGTCAATCTCCCCTCGGCTTTCTTCTGTTTTGGATGTCGAAAAACGTTCAGCTGTCATAAGCAAGCCTTCTTGACTGCAGCGCAAGGATTAAATTCTATTTTTATTGTATGGAGGACCTACCGGGAATACAATTTTTTTTCCAACATCGCTTCTTTGCCGACCAAACTCACAGTCAGGGACTAACAGCTGGAAAAAGGAAAAAACGGAGGGATGGTTTCGTCCGCTTTGACCGCAGGTCATCGGGAAGACAGGAGCGTGTTTCAGCGCTGGCCAGGAATCCAGGGCAATGAATTTTTATTTCTGGAGCGAATCTTGTCCCGCATATTCAAAGATAAGCGGTTATAATCGAAATATCAAAGCCGGTGCGGGAAGCGAATCAGCGATCCGCAAGCCGGACATTCCAACTCGAGGAGGAGAAAGCATGACACGAAAAGTAATCTGGGACAGCGCGCCTGTCCCGCGGTTTCATCCACAACGCCAGCCGGTCTTTTTAAGCGATCAGACGATGAAGGAGCGCCGGGATAAAATCCTGACCCGAATGGCAGAACATCAGCTCGACTGCCTGGCGGTTTACTGCGATCTGGAACATGGATCCAATTTTGAGTATTTAACCGGTTTTTTGACCCGCTTTGAGGAGTCGGTGCTGCTGCTGTTCAAAACGGGCCGGGCGGTCTTACTGCTGGGCAATGAAAACACGAAAATGGTCCATACTTCGCGGATTCCGGCGACGATGCTGCACGTTCCGTTTTTCTCACTGCCGAATCAGCCGATGACGGATGACGGCCGCCTGTGTGATTTTTTCACGCAGGCCGGGATTGAAGCCGGCATGAAGATCGGTGTGGCCGGCTGGAAGCTGTTCACCAGCCAGGCAGAGGAAAACAGCACGCTGTTCGATGTGCCGTCGTTCATCGTCGAGGCTTTGCGTCAGGCCGGCGGGCGGCTGATCAACGCCACGGGGCTGTTTGTCGATCCGCGTAACGGCGCGCGGATCACCAACAACGCCAACGAATTGATTCATTATGAATACGGTGCTTCACTGGCTTCCGACTGCGTGCTGAGGGCGATGGAAGCGTTAGCCCCGGGAAAGACCGAGCTGGAAATCGGTTCGCTGATGAACGCCGAAGGGCAGCGTCCGAGCGTCGTAACAATCTTTTCCACCGGCGACCGCTTTGAAAAAGCAAACCTGTATCCCCGCGGCAAAGCGATCCAACTTGGCGATAAGCTGTCGTTAACGACCGGGTACAAGGGCGGACTGACCAGCCGGGCCGGCTATGCTGTCAGTGATCCGTCGCAGCTGCCGGAAGGCGTGCAGGATTATCTGGAAAAGCTGGCCATGCCGTATTATGCCGCCGTCGCGGAATGGCTGGAAACTATTCATGTCGGTCTTGGCGGCGGCGAGCTGTACGAGCATATCGAAAGGGTCTTGCCTAAGTCGCAGTATCACTGGTCGCTAAATCCGGGACATTTGAGCGCGGACGAGGAATGGCTCTGTTCGCCGATCACCCCGGGATCCACGATTCCGTTAGCCAGCGGGATGCTTTTCCAGATCGACATCATTCCGTCGCTGCCCGGCTATGGCGGAACCGGAGCGGAAAGCACCGTGGCGTTGGCGGACGAGGCTTTGCGTTGTCAGATCGAGAAAGAAGATCCGGTTTTGTGGGAAACAATCCGGCAGCGCCGGGCTTATATTCAGCAGGAGCTGGGCATTGTCCTGCATGAAGACGTGCTGCCGATGTGCGATACCGTAGCGTACTACCGGCCGCTGATGCTCAACCGGGAAAAGGTTCTGAAAATAAAGCGCTGAGCTTTCCGGTCTTTCCTTCTTTGAAAAAAGCTGAGGGTCAATTTCTGACCCCCTTTCTTTTTTCAGGCTGCGTATACTTAGGGTAAATAAACGAAGAAAGGGGTTCACCACATGAAAGTATTAATTGGCGGCTTTGTCGCCGAGTCTAACGCCCGCGTGAAAAAACCGTGTGCGCTGCAGGATTTTATGATGAAAACCGGCGATGATGTCGTCGACGCGCTGTATGTCCGCGATTTGTTCGAGGAAGCCGGAATCGAAGTGATTCCGACGATTTACGCAGACGGCCGGGCCGGAGGGCGCGTGACCCGGGAAGCGTTCGACTTCATTCTTGAGCAATTCCTGAACGGCGTGCGCGAACACATCGACGAGATCGACGGGATGTTTTTCTTCCTGCACGGTGCAAGCAATGTCCTGGGATTGGAAGGGGGCAGCGGCGAGCATACGATCATCCGTGAAATCCGCAAGCTCGTCGGGCCTTATCTGCCGATTGCGATGGTCATGGATCCGCACGGCAATCTGTCCCAGGAACAAGCCGACAACTGCCAGATTATCCGTACTTTCCGGCATTCGCCGCATACCGACCGGCCGGATTGTCACCGGCTGGTAGCGAAGCTGTTTATCGACTTACTGAACAACCGCCGCGATATTCATCCAGTGTACCGCAAGGTTCCGATTTTAGTCGGCGGGGAACGCAGTGTTTCGCTGGATGAACCGATGGTCTCCATCAACAAGCTGCTCGATGAAATCGAGGCGGATCCGCGGATTCTGTGCTGTTCCTATCATATCGGCTATGTGCGCCATGACAACGCGAAATGTGGCGCCAGCGTCATCGTCGTTCCGCAGACGGAAAACGATCGGGCGTATGCGGAAGAGAAAGCTGATCAGATTGCGGCCTTCGCCTGGAGCAAGCGCCGGGAGTTCCATTTTACCGGCAACGCGCTGGAGCCGGAAGACGCGTTCCAACAGGCGGTTGACTATCCTCAATCCCCGGTCGTCATCACCGATTCCGGAGATAACTGCACCGCCGGCGGTCCAGGCTGCAACACGACGATTTTAAAGCAGTGTCTGGCCACTAAAGATCTGCATGGCAAGCGGGTTGTATTCGCCTGCATCGCAGACGCGGAAACCGCCCTGGCCTTGAAAGACAAACAGCCGGGTACCCATGTCAGCGTCGAGCTGGGCGCGAATCTGGATGAATTGTCGGCGAAGGTGCATCTGGAAGGCACGGTCAAAGCGACCGGTGAGCTGCATCACCACTATGGCGAAACGTTGTCCGTCGGCACCTGTACGACGATCACGCTGGACGGCACGACGATTGACGTGATCATCGCGGAAAAAGCCGTTTCTTTCGCGGAGGATCAACAATATACCGCGGCCGGACTGAATCTGTTTGATTATGATCTGATCATCGTCAAGCAGGGTTACATTTACCCGCGGTTAAAGGAACTGGCGAAGTTCAGCGTCATGTCGCTGACTGACGGCGCGACAAACCAGCGCACGGAAAAGATCCAGTACCGCACGATCTTACGTCCGATGTATCCGATCGACGAGATTTAACCTGAATTTACAATCATTTCTGACGTCCGCTCTTTGACGGACGCCGTTTCCAACCTCCCTTGGGTCTGCGGTGTGATCGCCGCGGCCCTTTTTTGATTGTTTTTCTTTTTTATGAACGAGCACTCGTTCCAGCCTGACTGTCCGCGCTTCCCTCCAACTTTGATGTTCAATTTCATCCTGATCGCGCTCTATTGCCCATCTTGGAAGACTCATTTCCGTATATTTTTAGTTTTGGGGATTGACAACGCTTAAAAATCTGCCGTACATTCAAGGGTGCAGGAACCTGTTTTCCCCGGCCTTTTTCCGCTTAACCTGTAAGCGCTTGATGTCCTTTAACGAAAGCCGATTTCCCAGTTTGAATCCTGGGTCGATTTCTGAACCCCAAAGGGGAAAGGACGCATGCTAAGATGAAGGCGACAACAGTGGTAAACAGGATTCAATAGAACAGAGAGGAACCTAGGTATGAAGATCAATCGGCTCAGTTTGCTGAACTCCTTGTTTAACGTGCTGAATGAAAACAATCAGGGAGATCCCTATTTCATTCTCGCTGAATATTTTCTCGAGCACTATCATGAATTGTCGAGGCTCAATATTTATGACGTGGCCGCCGACTGTTTTGTGTCCCGTTCCAGTATCCGCCGGTTCTGTCAGGCAATCGGATATGAGAACTTCGTCGCGTTTAAAGATGAATTCGCCCAGTACGACGATCAGCGGGCAAGCTTTCAGAAGCATGCCGGACGGGAGAACTACCGCGAAACCCTGACGCAGGAAATCAACGCGATGATCGCCGAGCTGGATCAGCGCATGAACACGGCGGAGGTCGAGCGGCTGGCCGAACGGATTCACGACGCCCGCGAGGTCGTCTTTCTGACCTCCAGTGTCGGCGCGACCTCGGTCGCTCAGTTCCAGCATTCGATGATCTTTCAGAACAAGGTCATCCGGATGGTTTCCGATATGTATGAGAACATCGATTTCGTAAAGCATTTACAGAAAGAGGATCTGCTTCTGGTAATTTCCGGATCCGGACTGTTCGCCGCAGCTTCGCGCGATTACCTGCGGGACAATCCGGCGTATAAAATCCTCTTTACGCTCAACCGCAGCCATGACTTCGACGACGTCTATGATACGATCTATCATCTCAGCGCCGCCGACCGGTCGCAGGAAGCGAAATCCGTCTATTATACCTATGGAACGATCTATGTGCTGGATGTGCTGTACAGCGTCTACGTCAAAAAATATGGAGACTCTCAATAAGCGCCGCCAATCCGCATTGCGGAAGGGGCAAAGGAGAGAAAACAATGGACTACGGACGAGATCCAATTTTTCCGGAGGGCTTTCTGTGGGGAGCGTCCTCCGCGGCCTGGCAGGTTGAAGGCGGGGTCGCCGAAGGCGGCCGCACACCGGCCATCATCGACCTCAACAGTAAGACGAAAAAACCTTATGCTGACAATTCAATCGCCGCCGATCATTACCACCACTGGAAAGAAGACGTACAGCTGATGGCAGAGTGCGGCTTCACCTCTTACCGCTTTTCGCTCGCCTGGCCGCGGATCATTCCGACTTCCGACGGCAAGATCAATCCGGAAGGCATTCAATTTTACAACGATTTGATCGACGAGCTGCTTGCACACAACATTACGCCGATCGTCACCTTGTATCACTACGACATGCCGGTGTGGGTGGACGAGCTGGGCGGCTGGCGCGACCGGCGGGTGATCGAGCTGTTCGACCACTACGTCCGCGTCTGCTTCGAGGCGTTCGGCGACCGTGTTAAATACTGGCTGTCGATCAACGAACAGAACATGCAGATCGTCTACGGCAAGTGGCTGGGACTGGACAAGGGCTGCGCCGATTGGGAAAAAGACAAGTGGCGGATTAATCACATCATGAACCTGTGCCATGCCAAGGCGGTGATCGCTTGCCATGAATTAGTCGAGGGCGGCAAGATCGGGCCGGTGCCGGGCTATGTCCCGATCTACCCGGAAAGCTGCAAGCCGCTGGATCAGATCGCAGCGATGAACGCCGAAGAACTGACGGAAAAAATCTGGAACGACTTGTATGCGTTCCGCGAATACAGCGGATTTGTCAAACAGTATTGGAAGCTGCACGACATCGACCCGGATATCCGGCCGGGGGATATGGAACTGATTGGCCAGGCCAAAATCGATTACTTCGCCCTCAACTGTTACCGTTCCAACGTCGCGAAGGATTGCCCGAAGGAGGAAAGCTACCTGGAGCTGGCGCTGAATAAAGAAGGTAAAAAAGGCCAGTTCGTCTATCCGAAATTCCCGGGCGAATATGCCCTGGCGCCGAATCCTTACGTTGAAACGACGGACTGGGACTGGGAAATCGACCCGGTCGCGATGCGGTATATGCTAAGGTATGTCTGGGATCATTACCGTCTGCCGATGATGATCACGGAAAACGGACTGGGCGCGCACGAACAGGTCGGCCCGGACGGCCAGGTACACGACGCCAATCGGATCGCCTTCCTGCGCGATCAGATCTATCAGGTCGGCCTGGCGATTGAAGACGGGTGCGAGGTGATCGGCTATAATCCATGGTCGTTTACCGATCTGTTAAGCACCGGCAACGGAATGGCAAAACGCTACGGCTTGGTTTATATCAACACGACAGACGAGGAAACATTGGATCTGCGCCGCATTCCGAAGGATTCCTTCTATTGGTATTCCCGTCTGATCCGCTCCAACGGCCGCGATTGGGGAAGGCCGGCAACAAAAGAAACAAACAGAAATGAGGAGAAGAACGCATGAAGGGCAACGCTCAGGAAAAGAAAATGATCGACGAGATCGTCCGGCTGGTTGGCGGGACGGAAAATATCAACACGGCGATGCATTGTTCCACCCGCATCCGCTTTACGCTCAAAGAGGAGAAGAAAGCCGACGTGAACGCCTTGGAAAACGTCGAAGGTGTTTTGGGGGCACAATGGAAAGCAGGACAGCTGCAGGTCATCATCGGCCAGAAAGTCGGCCGCATCTATGAAATGATGATCGAACAATATCCGATGACCTCGGGGGGCGAGGTACCGGATGATTTCGGGGAAAAGAACGAAGAAAAGAAAAAATTCAGTTTCAGCGCGATCCTGGATTTCCTGGCCGGCTGCTTAGCACCATGTCTGCCGTGCATTCTGGGCGGCGGCTTGTTAAAGGGCTTCATCTCGCTGTTCGTGATGATGAAGGTATTGACCTCCGGCAGCGATATGCATACGTTCTTAAGCATTATATCGGACGTTCCATTCTACTTCCTGCCGTTCTTACTGGCCAATTCCAGCGCGAAGAAGTTCAACACGGACGCGTTCATGGCGATGGCGGTCGCGGGTATGCTGATGTATCCGACGGTAATCAACAATGCCGGCACGGCGATCCACCTGCTTGGATTCCCGGTGACCTACGCGAAATATTCCGGATCCGTCATTCCGATTATCCTGTCGGTCTGGGTGCTGAAATATGTCTATAAGGGCGTCAACAAGGTCATTCCGGATTTCTTGCGGATGTTGTTCGCACCAATCTGCGTGTTTATCATCATGGGCTTTGTCGCCCTGGGTATTACCGGGCCGATCGGCTATTACCTGTCCAGCTATGTCGCAATGGCGGTCAACTGGCTGTTTGACTTCTCGCCGATCGTCGCGGGCTTCATCGTCGGCTTTACGCGTCAGTTCATCGTCTTCACCGGCATGCATCTGTCCCTGACGGCGATCATCCTGTCCAACCTGGAAGTGTACGGCCGGGATCCGCTGATCGCGATCTACGGGATTTCCGCACTGGCGGTTGCGGGTGCAGCTTTTGGAGCTTTCCTCCGGCTGAAGAATAAAAACAACAAGGAAATTGCGCTGTCAGCGGGGATCTCCGCTATCTTAGGCATCACGGAGCCAGGCCTGTACGGCGTGCTGGTCCGCTTCAAGTGGCCGTTTATGGCGGCCTCCATCGCCAGCGGCGTCGGCGGAGCGTTGAGCGCCATCTTAGGCGGCTATGGTTATGTCGTTTCCACTCCGTCAGTGATTTCTTTAGCGATTTTCGGCGATACGATGCCGGTCGTGGCACTGTGCTACGCGGTGGCGTTTGTGATCGCGCTGGTGCTGACGTATATCAAACCGTTTGACGAGAATGTGGAAAAGAGCGAGCGGGCGATTCAGGCCGAGAAGAAGGCCGTCTTAAAGATCAAGTCGGAACCGACGGCGGTGGTCGCTCCGGTGGACGGCGAATTGATCGCCTTGAGTCAGGTCAACGATAAGACCTTTGCCAGCGGTGTTGTCGGCGAAGGCATGGCTGTGATACCTGCCCATGGGAAGTTGTCGGCTCCGGTCAGCGGTACGGTGGCGATGGTCTTCCCTACGCAGCACGCAATCGGCTTTACAACCGATAACGGCGAGGAGATCTTAATGCACATCGGGTTGGACACCGTCGGCATGAAGGGCGAAGGCTTTGCGATCAATGTAAAAGAAGGCCAGCGCGTCGCCGCGGGCGAAGCAATCGGCAGCTTTGATCCGGAGCTTGTCAAAACCCGGGGACTGGATCCGGTCGTCATTGTCATCGCGACGAAGAAGGACGGCGCGCTTGCGTGCAAGCCGCAGGGTCAGGTCCAAGCCGGAAGCAGCATCTATACGATTGGCTGAGCTTGCGGTCAACTGGAAAACAGGCTGAATAGGCTTTAAAATGGAGAAGGACGGCGGGATGAATCGGTTTCCGCCGCTTCTCGCCAAGTGAAAGTTGAGTCAAACAAGGAGGCGTTCACGATGAAAGCGGCTTATACGCGGGAAATCATTAATCCCATCCTTCCGTGCAAAATGGAAGGCTACAACGAAGCGCGGTTTTGTTTCAACCAGACGGCGCAGCAGAAACAGGTCAGCGGCGAAGGGCTGCGGACGGCCTGCGGTCTGCGCGACGATCTGCTTTTGGATACGCTGATTTTACAGGCCGGGGAAACGATGGTGTTTTTCACGCTGGATATCGCGATTGCCGAGCAGCAGTTTACCGACGCCTGCCGCAAGGCGGTCAGCGAAGCCTGCGGCTTGGACGTGTCGCATATCTGCGTCAGCTGTTCGCATACTCATAACAGTCCGGTGGTGTCCCATGGCATGAATGGAGAACTGGATCCGGATCTGGAGTATTGGGAGCGGATTCAGGATAAAATGATCACCTCCGCGAAATGGGCGCTGCGGCATTTGCGCGAGGCGCAGGCGACGCTCGATCAGGTTACGATCAACGGCTTTTATAACAACCGCAACCGGCCCGGCGAGGAATACAACGACCGCTGTGAGATCCTGACACTGCGGACAGCGGACGGTCTGCCGCTGGTGCAGCTGCTGAACCTGGCGTGTCATCCGACGATTCTGGGCGCGCAGAACCTGTATATCACCGCTGATTTCTTCGGTGTGCTGCGCCGCAGCGTGCAGGGAGCGACGGGCATGCCGGTCATGATTTTCAACGGCGAAGCCGGCGACGTCAGTCCGCGGTTGATGAAAAAGGGCGTGGATTGGAATGAATGTCTTCGCTATGGCGAAGGCATTGCGGCCCAGCTCATCGACCCGAAACATCCCCGTCCGCTGACGGTGGAGAACCTGAACGTCCGGTCGGTAAGGATGACGATCGACTACAATCCGCAAACCAACGAATATCTGCTGGAAAAACAGCGGGAACTCAAGGCGGAGCTGGAAACGCTCGATCCGGCGAGCGACCGGGCGCACCGGATTACCGCGTGTTATCTGCGCGATGTCGAGGACAAGCTGGCGCAGACGCGTCTGCATTACGAGCCGGAATGTCTGATTGTGGATTTCGGCAGCTTCCGGATCGTGACGGTGCCGTGCGAAATTGACACGGTGCTGGGCAAACGGATCCGTGAATACGATGGCAAACCGACACTCCTGTGCGCGTATGCCAACGGCTTCCATTACTACGCGGTCAACAAGCAGGAATATGGGATTGTGTTTGAATCGTTCAATACGTATTTCCAATACGGCGCGGCCGACGAGATGGTGGATCTGATTCTGGCTCAGCTTCAAGCGTAAATTAGAAAAAAATAGAATTTAGAAAGTGGCGCGCAGTCGTCATTTTCTTCTGGAAGAAAGGGGGCATCACGGCGATGATCAAGCTGATTGCGACGGATCTGGACGGAACGCTGTGCAATGCGAATCATTGTCTGGATCAGACGATTGCGGAGTATATAAAGAAGCTGTCGGCGCGTCGGATCGAATGGGTGCTGGCGAGCGGCCGGGCGATGGAAATTGTCGAACCGTTGTTTGCGAAGTACGCCTTCCGCTGTCCGGTGATCGCCTTAAACGGTGCGTTGGTTTACGACCGCGAAGGAAAGCTGACGCAGCGTTGGCCGATGAAGACCCAACCGGCGCAGGATATGCTTCATGAAATTCAAAAGCAGGGATTTCTGGCTGTGGCGTCGATGGAAAACGGCATCTGGTGCAGTGATCCGCAAGCCTACCGGCAGCGGATGGAAACGCTGGTCCGGCGGCTGCCGGATCCGGCGCTGTTTGCGCAGGAACATGGGTTTTTGAGTCTGACGGCGAAGCCATGGGAACAGCTGGGTGCTTGTTATAAAATTGAAATTTATGATTCCCGGCCGGCGCTGGCGGATTGGGTGCGGGCTGCGGCGGATTTCAAGGTCAGCGTCGTTCACGGGGACGTGATCGAAATGACGGACAACGCGGTTTCCAAAGCGGCGGCGCTGCGGCAGCTTTGCGAATCGCGGCGGCTGGCGAATGAGGAAGTGCTGTGCTTCGGCGACAGCGAGAACGATTTGGAAATGCTGCAGGAATTCCGCTACGGACACATCATGCGCAACGCAGAGGAACCGCTGTTGGCGCAGGTCAATCACATCGCGCCGGCGAATACGGCCTATGGCGTGCTGCGGGTGATTGAAAATTACACCGGGATTCCCATCGGAAAGGAACAAGCATGAAAACAAAGACTCTAAAAAGCTTGCAGCTGATTGAAATGGTGCTGGGCGTCGCGATCACGGCGCTGGGCCTGTCGTTAATGATGAAGTCCGGACTGGGCCAGACGGCTGTTGTGGCATTTACGCAGAATCTGGCGTTTCTGACCCAGATGAAAAGCGGTACGCTGATCATTATCTTTAACTGCAGCTGCGTCCTGATTCAGATTTTAATTCAAAGACGTCAGTTTCCCAAGCTGCAGCTGCTGCAGGTGCTGGTCGCCTGGCTGCAGGGACAGATTGTCAACGTGTTCTGTTATGATCTGCCGGGCTTCTCAACCTGGATTCCGGGCAGCTACGGCGTCCAGTGGCTGGCGATGATTGCCGGGATTCTGTTGGCGTCGTACGGCGTAGCGGTGATGATGACGGCGGATTTAATCCGGCACCCGTTTGAACAGCTGGTCATGGTGCTGTCCGAGCGCTGGGCTATCCCGTTCAGTGTTCTGCGCAGCCGGGCCGATATGCTTTTCATCGGGCTCAGCCTGCTTTTGATCGTAATCTTCCACCTGGAATTGACAACCTTGCGCGAGGGGACCTGGGCTTCGATGTTGTTATTGGGCCGGTCGATGGCGTTCACGTTTCCCGCCGCCCGGAAATGTTCCGGCTATTGTCAGCTGAAAGAACGCGGCCTGACGTCCGTGTCTCTGGACTGATGGGAATGGAAAAAGATTTCGCCGGCCGTCCGTGAGTCTTTAGCCGGCGTTTCGATGAACGTTATTAAAAAGTATGAAGGGTTATCCTGAATCCGTTCAGGTTCCTTCATACTTTTTTTGTGTTCACCCTTGTGGAGCGAGAACGGAAAGTAAGCGGACAAGGATGGAATGCGGGATATTCTTGGTGAGAAGCGATACTTCTTCCATTTTAATACAATCTTAATTCGGCGGCGCGGATCTTAACACGGTTTTGATTTACGGCGTGGTAGGATTTTTCCGTCATTGCGAAAGGATGAAGGAGGATTACTGAATGTTAGATTTGATGATGGCCGCGATGCTGGCGGCCGGTTTCGGTTCGATGGTGCTTTTAACCTTATGGGTTGAAAAGCTGATCCGCCGGTAAAGGAGGACGGACCATGATGATCTTGGCTGTGGTGATTGCCGGTCTGGCGGTGTATCTGATTTACGCCCTGGTCAATCCCGAAAAATTTTAGAAGGAAGAATAACGTATGATACAAATCATTTGCACTTTAGTTCTGTTTCTGCTGATCCTGTTTCCGGTCGGCAATTATATTTATCACATCAGCGCCGGAAAGAAAACGTGGGCGGATCCCCTGTTCGACCGCGTTGACAACGTGATTTTCAAATCGCTGCGGATTGATCGCTCGCCAATGAGCTGGAAGCAATACGCGCTGCATTTGTTGTTGGTCAACGCCTGTCTTGTCGCTGCCGGATATCTGATCCTGCGGCTGCAGTCGGTTCTGTTTTTGAATCCGAATCAGATTGGAAATATGGAGGAAAGTCTTTCCTTCAATACGATTATTTCGTTTATGACCAATACCAATCTGCAGCACTATTCCGGAGAATCCGGTTTGACCTATTTTTCTCAGATGGCAGTCATCATCATGATGATGTTCACCTCGGCCGCCAGCGGATACGCTGCCTGCGTTGCGATGGTGAGAGGGCTGCTGGGCCAGCGGATGGGAAACTTTTATGAGGATTTTACACGGATTACAACGCGGTTTTTAATTCCGGCAGCCTTGTTGGTCGGCCTGTTTCTGGTCTGGCAGGGTGTGCCGCAGACGCTGGCGTCCAACATTACGGTAACGACGCTGGAAGGAAAATTCCAGAATCTGGCCCGCGGACCGATCGCCGCGCTGGAATCCATTAAACATCTGGGGACCAACGGCGGCGGTTTTCTCGGCGCCAATTCATCCACGCCATTGGAAAATCCGACGATCCTGACCAACCTTGCGGAATTGTATTCGATGATGATTCTGCCGGCAGCCTGCGTCGTAACGTTTGGCCGGATGGCTTATGATACGCTGCGCCAGCGCAAAGCCGCGAATACGAAAATCAGCTTATCCCAGACCGATTCGGTTCGCGGAAAGGGGATGGGAAAGGAAGGCCGGACGATATTCTTGGCGATGAGCCTTTTGTTTCTGCTCGGTCTTGGGCTGTGCTTCTGGAGCGAATCCCAGGGAAATTTCGCGGTGGAAAATAGCGACATCGTCCAGCCGGCGGGCAATATGGAAGGCAAAGAAGTCCGTTTCGGGATCGCCCAGTCGTCCCTGTTTACGACGGTGACGACCTCGTTTACCACCGGGACGGTCAATAACATGCACGATACCCTGACGCCGCTGGGCGGTCTGGTTCCGCTGCTGCACATGATGCTTAACGTCGTCTTCGGCGGCGCGGGCGTCGGATTGATGAACATGCTCGTGTACGTCATCATCGCCGTCTTTATCTGCGGTTTGATGATCGGACGGACACCGGAATATCTCAATAAGAAAATCGAAGGTCGTGAGATGAAGCTGGCAGCGTTATGTCTGATCATCCATCCGCTGCTGATCCTGGGCTTTTCGGCACTTGCCGTTGCTTGTCAATCAGGATTAGAAGGGATCACCAATCCTGGCTTTCACGGATTGACGCAGGTGCTGTATGAATTTTCTTCGTCCGGCGCGAACAATGGATCCGGCTTCGAAGGGCTGGCCGACAACACTCTGTTCTGGAACGTGACAACCGGCATGGCGATGTTTTTCGGCCGGTATATTTCGATTGTACTGCAGCTGGGCATTGCCGGCAGTTTGATGAATAAAGGCTGCGTCAGCACTTCGGCCGGAACGTTAAGAACCGATACCCCGACCTTTGCGGTGGTTCTGGTCGTCGTTGTTTATCTGTTTGCGGCGCTGACCTTTCTGCCGGCCCTGGCCTTGGGGCCGATTGCCGAAGCGCTGACGCTTGGAATCTAGGAGGTAACGTATGCGTCATCATGAAAGTTCGAAATGGATCACAAAAGAGATTCTGGGATCCAGTCTTAAAAGTGCGTTTTGCAAGCTGAATCCTAAAGTAATGATGAAAAATCCGGTCATGTTTGTGGTGGAAATCGGGTTCTTCATCTGCCTGACGTTAACCTTTGTTCCCTCTCTGTTCCACGACGAGGGAACGAACTTAAGCCTGATGAACGGAATAGTCGCTCTGATTCTGTTCATTACGGTGCTGTTTGCGAACTTTGCCGAAGCGGTAGCGGAGGGCCGGGGGAAAGCTCAGGCGGAAACCTTGAAGAAAACCAAAAAGGATACGCAGGCCCGGCGGATTCAGGCTGACGGCAGCGAACAATGGATCAGTGCGGCCCAGCTGAACAAGGGCGACGTCGTGCTGGTCAAAGCCGGCGAGCTGATCCCCAATGACGGGGAAATCATCGCGGGTGTCGCCAGCATTGATGAATCGGCGATCACTGGAGAATCCGCGCCGGTCTTAAAGGAAAGCGGCGGTGATTTCGCATCCGTCACCGGCGGGACGACCGTCGTTTCCGACTGGATCCAGATTCGAATCACCTCCGAGCCGGGCCATTCGTTTCTGGATAAAATGATCGCTCTGGTCGAAGGCGCGACCCGTCAGAAAACACCGAATGAAATCGCGCTGAACACGCTGTTGGTATCGTTGACCCTGATCTTTTTCATCGTCATTGTCACATTGTATCCGATCGCGCTGTATTCCGGCGTTAAGATTCCGATCTCAACGTTGATCGCGCTGGCGGTCTGTCTGATTCCGACAACGATCGGCGGTCTGCTGAGCGCTATCGGCATTGCCGGGATGGATCGCGTGACCCGGTTTAATGTGATCGCGACCAGCGGCAAAGCAGTGGAAGCCTGCGGCGATGTGGACACTTTGATTTTGGATAAGACCGGAACGATCACCTTCGGCAACCGCCTGGCCAGCGAATTTCTGCCCGTTTCCGGCGTCCGTCCGGAAGCTCTGCGCGACGCCGCCTGGATCAGCTCGCTGCACGATGAGACGCCGGAGGGGAAATCGACATTGGAACTGGCGGTGAAACAGGGCTGCCGGCTGGATGAAGCTGCGGCTCAGGGTTCATTTATCGAATTTTCGGCGTCAACCCGGATGAGTGGTCAGGATACTGCCAACGCAAAATACCGCAAAGGATCCAGCGACGCGATCATTGAAGTTGTGCGGCAGCTCAAGGGGCAAGTGCCGGCCGACCTGAAAGAAAAGGTCGATCACGTTTCACAATTGGGCGGTACCCCGTTAGTCGTCTGCCGCGATGCTGAAATTCTGGGTGTGATCTATCTGAAGGATACGGTCAAGCCGGGGCTGGTTCAACGGTTTGAACGGCTGCGTAAAATCGGCATCAAGACGATTATGTGTACCGGCGACAATCCGCTGACCGCCGCGACGATTGCCGCGGAAGCCGGGGTTGACGGATATATCGCCGAATGCCGGCCTGAGGATAAAATTGCGGCGATCAAAAAGGAACAGGCGGAAGGAAAGCTGGTCGCGATGACGGGCGACGGGACTAACGACGCCCCGGCCCTGGCGCAGGCGGATGTGGGGCTGGCAATGAACTCCGGAACCTCGGCAGCCAAGGAAGCGGCCAACATGGTAGATCTGGACAGCGATCCGACAAAAATCCTGGAAGTCGTCGAGATTGGCAAACAGCTGCTGATGACCCGCGGTTCCCTGACAACCTTTTCAATTGCCAACGATATCGCCAAGTACTTCGCGATCATACCGGCGATCTTCTCACTCGCGATTCCGCAGATGCAGGTGCTGAACATCATGCGTCTGGCAAGTCCGTCCAGTGCGGTTCTCTCAGCGCTGATCTTCAACGCGGTTATTATTCCCTGCCTGATTCCGCTGGCGATGAAAGGCGTTCATTACAAGCCGATGAGCGCGTCAAAGATGCTGGGACGCAATCTGATGATTTATGGCGCAGGCGGAATTCTATGTCCATTTATCGGCATTAAGCTGATCGATTTAATGATCGCGCCGCTGCTTGTCTGCTTAGGTATTTAGGAGGTTTAACAATGAAAAAAAATAGAATGACGCTGGTGCGGGCCTTCGGCTTTTCCCTGGCGATGATCGGACTTTGCGGATTCGTTTATCCGCTGATCTTAACCGGCGCGGCGCAGGTACTGTTTCCTTTTCAGGCCAATGGAAGCCTGATTGAAGTACAGGGAAAACCCATAGCGTCCGCGCTTGTCGGACAGGATTTTACAGATGAGCGTCTGTTTCACGGCCGGCCCTCGGCTTATCGGTATAACACTTACACCGCGGAAGAAGCGGCAGCCGGCAGCGGCGGCGGACTGGCCAGCGGAAGTCAGAACTACGCGCCGAGCAATCCCGCGCTGACGGAACGGATCGAAAAGGATGTGGAACGGTTCCTGGCGGAAAATCCGACCGTTGAGCGTCAGGAAATTCCCAGCGATTTAGTGACGGCGTCCGGCTCGGGGCTGGATCCGCATATCTCGGTGGAAGCGGCGCGGGTTCAAGTAGACCGGATCGTCGCAAATACCGGATTATCCAGGACGGAGGTCGAGGCGCTGATCGACGAAGCCGTTGAAGAGAAAGTACTGGGCATCTTCGGCGAAACGAAAGTCAACGTCGTTCGATTAAATCTGGCGCTGGCGCACAGGCTGGGCATGATCTGAGCAGAGACGATCTTAATGAAATCTTAATGCCCGGAGGGTGGGGAATCCTGAATGATCGTGCTACAATAACACCGGGAAAGAAACAGAGGCCGCGGCGGTGAGCGAAAGACGAAGAGATCCTGAAAGTTTATTAAGAAGCCTGAAGGAACAGACCGGGCAGTCCGGCCGCGGCCGCTTGAAAATCTTCTTCGGGTATGCGGCCGGCGTGGGCAAGACCTATGCGATGCTGGAAGCAGCGCGTCAGGTCAAGGCTCAGGGCGTGGACGTCGTGATCGGCTATATCGAACCGCATGCCCGGCCGCAGACAATGGCGCTGACGGAAGGACTCGTATCGCTGCCGGTTCGGACAGTAACGTATAAAGGTCTGTCATTAAAGGAACTGGATCTCGATCAGGCGTTAAAGCGCCGGCCGCAGCTGATCCTGGTCGACGAGCTGGCGCACACCAACGCTCCCGGAAGCCGTCATCTGAAACGATATCAGGATGTTGAGGAATTGTTAAAAGCCGGGATCGACGTGTATTCCACAGTCAATGTCCAGCACCTGGAAAGTCTGAACGATATCGTCGCTTCGATCACCGGGATCGCCGTCCGCGAGCGGATTCCAGATTCGGTGTTCGACGAAGCGGATCGGGTGGAGCTGGTCGATTTGGAGCCGCAGGAGCTGATTCAGCGTCTGAACCAAGGTCTGGTTTACCGACAGGGGCAGGCGCAGAAAGCGCTCAGCAGCTTCTTTACCGTGGAAAATCTGACAGCGCTGCGGGAAATCGCGCTGCGGCGGACGGCGGACCGGGTGATGCGGATCACGGAAAAGGTCAGGCCGCAGGCATCGGATTATTATACGGATGAACACATTCTCGTGTGTCTGTCCGCCGCCCCGACCAACGGCCGGATCATCCGCACTGCCGCCCGTTTGGCACAGGCATTTAAAGGCCGGTTTACCGCCTTGTTTGTGGAAACGCCGGCATTTGGTTCCATGACGGACGCCGACCGGCGGCGGCTGCGCGATCATATCCACCTCGCGCAGCAGCTGGGGGCGCAGATCGAGCTGTTATGGGGGGAGGATATCCCTGCCCAGATCGCCGAATTCGCACGGCTGGCCGGTGTCTCCAAAATCGTGCTTGGCCGCAGCAACACCCGCCGTCCCGGATGGGGATGGGGCAAGGAATCGTTTTCCGAGAAGCTCAGCGCACTTGCGCCGAATCTGGATATTTATATTATTCCGGATAAGCAGAATCAAAGCGACAGGCCCTATACGCCGCCGAAAAAGTACATTCCCGCAATTGAAATCCGACTGAAAGATCTGGGGATCACGCTGGTTACGCTGGCAATCTGTACACTGCTTTCGCTGGGATTTAGACAGATCGGATTCAGTGAAGCGAATATCATCACGGTTTATATTCTCGGCGTGCAGATTGTCGCCATCGTGACGCGGGGGCAGGGCTGCAGCCTGATCGCCTCGCTGGCGGCGGTGCTGACCTTTAATTTTGTGTTTACCGAACCTCGATTTACTCTGGCGGCTTATGACGAGGGCTATCCGGTTACGTTTGTCATCATGTTTGCGGCCGGTCTTCTGACGAGTTCGCTGGCGGGAAAGATCAAACGCCACGCCGCCCAGTCCGCGCAGACTGCCTATCGCATGAAGGTGCTGCTGGAAACCAGCCAGCAGCTTCAGCAGCAGACAACTCATCAGGGCCTGATCGACGTCATGGCCAAACAGTTGTTAAAAATGCTGAACAAGCCGCTTGTAATCTATGATTCCGAAGAACGCCGGGGGCAGCGGCAATTAACGCCGCCCTGCGTATACAACACGGAAGCGTCCGTACCAGAATCCGAACTCGTCAATCCCAACGAACAGGCGGTGGCCGACTGGGTTTTCCGCAATAACAAGCGGGCCGGCGCTTCGACCGCGACGTTAGGCAGCGCGCGCTGCTATTATCTGGCCATCCGCGCGGCGGATACGGTGTACGGCGTCGTCGGGATTGCGCTGAACGGGGAACCGCTGGATCCGTTTGAAAACAATCTGGTGCTCTCCATGCTGAGCGAAGGCGCGCTGGCGCTGGACAAGGAAACGCTTGCCCGGCGCAAGGAGGAAGCCCAGATGCAGGTGAAGAACGAACAGCTGCGGGCCAATCTGCTGCGCTCGATTTCCCATGACCTGCGCACGCCGCTGACCAGCATTTCCGGCAATGCGGGAATTCTGTTGAACAGTCCGCAGTCGTTGGATTCCACGCGTTCGCGCCAGCTGATCGCCGACATCGCCGAAGATTCCGCCTGGCTTATCAACCTGGTGGAAAACCTGCTTTCGATCACGAAGATTGAAAACGGGACAATGAGCCTGAATTTACAAACCGAACTGATGGAGGAAGTCATCACCGAAGCGCTCCAGCATATCAGCCGCCACCGCCGCGAGCATCACATCGTGCATGAAGAATGTCCGCAGATCGTACTGGTGCGGATTGATTCCCAGCTGATGATGCAGGTGATCATCAACCTGGTCAACAACGCGATCCAATATACACCGGAAGGTTCCCGGATTACCATCCGTTCGTTTCTGGAAGGGCAGGAACTGGTCGTCGAGGTGGCCGACGACGGGCCGGGAATTCCCGACGCCATGAAAGAACGAATTTTCGATTTGTTTTATACATCCCGCGGCCAGATTGCCGACAGCCGCCGGGGGATGGGGTTGGGACTGGCGCTGTGCCAGTCGATCATCAGCGCGCACGGCGGACGGTTAGCGGTCCGCGACAATGTCCCGCATGGCGCTCTGTTTTCATTCCGTTGTCCGGCAGAGGAGGTTTGTGCTTATGAATCAACCGTTGATTTTAATCGTGGAAGACGATAAAGCAGTCCGCAATCTGATCGCGGCCACGCTGGATACCCAGGATTACCGTTATCTTACTGCGGGAACCGGGGAACAGGGGCTGCAGGAAGCGACGCTGCGTCAACCGGATATCGTGCTGCTGGATCTTGGTTTGCCGGATGGCGACGGAGTAAGTATCATCCGCCGGATCCGGACCTGGTCGTTGATGCCGATCATCGTGATCAGTGCCCGCAGTGAAGATCGCGATAAAATCGAAGCGCTGGACGCCGGGGCGGACGATTACCTGACCAAGCCGTTTTCGGTGGAGGAACTACTCGCGCGGGTCCGTGTCACGCTGCGGCGGCTGCGCTATATCCAGAATCAGAATGCGGAAAGTCCGGTCTTTACCAACGGCGAGCTGACGGTGGATTACAGTTCCGGCTGCGTATATTTGCGGGGGCAGGAGCTGCACCTGACGCCGAGCGAATACAAGCTGCTCTGCCTGTTGGCGCGCAATGTCGGTAAAGTGCTGACTCATACCGCGATTCTGAAAGAAATCTGGGGCAGCACGTTGGACAGCGACGTTGCTTCACTGCGCGTGTTCATGACGACGTTAAGAAAGAAACTGGAAAAAGGTCCCGGTTCTTTCCAATACATTCAAACGCACGTGGGAGTCGGCTACCGGATGCTCAGGGTGGAACCGAGCGACGAAAACCGGAAGGCCGCTCCGGGTGAGGAAACCCACGATGCCGCAAACCAGAACGGCTCTTTCCAGCCTTAAGGTCAAACCAAAGATCAGACAAACAAGTGCTTAAGCGTGGAATCTGATCTTTTTTTGTTTCTATTAGGAAAGTGCAATGATGAGGGCAGAGAACAAAAATAACCCAAAAGAGCAATAATGTTCTTTTGGGTTATAAACAACAAAATAAGAGGAATTCCATCGCACACTGAAAAGAATATAGAAGGAACAAAGGCTTATTCTGCTTTTGAAATTTTCTGGAGAACATCTTCCGGAAGCATCAGAGAATCACAACGGATACAATAAGCGGAAAAACATAGAATACCGTTTACGGTAACCAAGTCGCAGACTTCTTCCGCAATGTCGATTTCCATGGGATCGAAGAAACCGCGCTGAGTACACTTGAAGGGGATCGAGTTCGTTTTGCCAGTCGACAAATTTCCACGTTTCATTGAAAAGAATGAAACAAACTCAAATGCGTTGAAACGAAGAAGGATGAATTGTATAATTAACTCAACAGAAATAATGAGCGTTCCCTGAAAGCGAGGTCTTCTTCATGAAAACAATAACGTGTTCTGACAGAATTTATTACGATGAATTGCTTCCTGAAGAAGCTCAGGCTATTCGCCAGGATATCCTTCTGTATCATTCGATCCTTCATACTACTTATCGGTATCTGACTCTGAAAGCCCGGGGAATTCCTTTCCCGTTTGAAGAATCGCTGCATAAAGAACTGAAACGACGGTATCACACAAATGATTATTTTCCTTGCGCAGCGCAATGGGAGGCTCAGCATCAATTGAAAGCGGATTTTGAAAACCATGAACGGTGGAAAAAGTCGTTAAAGGCAAGAGTGAAAAGCGTGGAGAAGAAAATCCGGAAAACAGAGAAAGAAATCCAACGGCTCGATAAGCAGTTAGCTCAGCTTAAGCAGAAAACAAAACAAGGCAAACAAACCCAAGAAGATTATTTACTGGAGGTACAAGTGCTGCGGCCAACCCGGAAACAGTTGAAGAACCAACGCTCTCAATTGATCTTTAAACTGAACCGCACCCAGCAACAACTCAGCACCGCGAATCAAAAAATGCGGTTTACCTGCTTTGGCGGGAAGAAGCTATCACGTTCCAGAATGACAGTTTACGCTGGAAATCATGAAGCGTGGCTTGAAGAATACCAGTATCAGCGAAACAAAACCATGATGATTCCCGGGCGCAGGCAGGGGAAGTATTCCAATTGCCTATTCAAATATCATCTTGAAGAAGGCGTATTGGTTTATCGCTGCAGCAGTGAAAACAGA
>NZ_QRUP01000011.1:0-125842 GCF_003459085.1 Holdemania filiformis
TTAATATTACCAAAACACCCCTTTTCTGTCAACATCTTTTTTAATTTTTTTTACGTTTTTTTCACCTCGGTTTTCGGACATTCTTCATTCCCCTTTATCAAAGGCGTTTCTGCTGCTTTGTTCTTTTTTTCTCTTGCATTTTCCATCTTCCATGAGACGGTGCTTGCTTATTTTCTATTCATCAAATTTCTTCCGATCAGGTCTTTTTTTTGTTCAAGTCTCAATCCCAATGCCATGCCTTCCCCTCGATCAACAGAAAGAAAGGATATCCTTCAGCCCCCTGTTAACCGGAACTTTCAAGATATCCTCGACTCACTAGATCGCTGAATGCTTTTTACACAGTATGATTCTTAACTCCCGCTTCTGAAAAGCTTCACGTTAAGAAGGAAAGAAAAAACTTCTTTTTAATGATGGAACAGCCGCACACCGTTAAAGATCAGAACGATGCCGTAACGGTTGCAGGTGTCGATGACATGATCATCGCGGACTGAACCGCCGGCCTCCACGATGTAGGAGACGCCGCTCTTGCGGGCCCGTTCAATATTATCGCCGAATGGGAAGAAGGCGTCAGAAGCCAGGGAGACGCCGCTGACCTGTGCCAGCCAGGCTTTCTTTTCTTCCGCTGTCAGGACTTCCGGTTTTTCCGTAAAGACTTCCTGCCAGCTGCCCTCGCGCAGCAGATCCTCCCATTCATCGGAAATATAGACGTCGATCGCGTTATCGCGGTCTGCCCGGCGAATTTTCTCTTTAAATGGCAGGTTCAGCACTTTCGGATGCTGACGCAGATACCAGATATCCGCTTTGTTGCCTGCCATCCGCGTACAATGGATGCGGGACTGCTGCCCGGCGCCGATTCCGATCGCCTGACCGTCCTTCGCATAAACGACGGAATTGGACTGAGTATATTTTGCGGTGATCATCGCGATCAACAGATCCCGCTTCGCACCCTCCGGCAATTCCTTATTTTCAGACACGATATTCTGAAGCAGGCTTTCGTCAATCTTCACATCGTTGCGCTGCTGATGGAAGCGCACGCCGTAAACTTCCTTGCTTTCCATCGGTTTCGGCGTATAGTTCGGATCCATCTGCAGAACCAGATAGGTCCCCTTGCGTTTTGCGCGTAAAATTTCAAGTGCTTTTTCGCTGTAAGACGGAGCGATTACACCGTCAGAAACTTCCTTAGATAAGAACCGGGCCGTGGCTTCATCGCATTCTTCAGACAGCGCCGCAAAATCGCCGTAGGAAGACATGCGGTCAGCGCCGCGGGCGCGAATATACGCGCTGGCAATCGGCGTCAGTTCAATTCCTTCGCAGAAGTAGATCTTCTTCATCGTTTCATCCAAAGGCAGGCCGATCGCTGCACCCGCCGGGGATACGTGCTTAAATGAAGCCGCGGCGGCCATCCCGGTGGCCTCCTTTAATTCCTTGACAAGCTGCCAGGCATTCAGAGCGTCAAGCAGGTTAATATAACCCGCCCGGCCATTTAAAACTGTAAATGGCAGATCGCCCTCTTCAATTTCGACGCTGGCTGGTTTCTGGTTGGGATTGCATCCGTATTTCAGCTGATACTCTTTCATCTTTGTTCCTCCTTTTACGAAAAAAAGCCGCACTGCTGGTCCTTCATGGCCCAGACGGTCGGCTCTGCTTAGCATTAACTTCCCTGTGGTCAATTCCACTTCCGTCAGTCGGTTAACTGTCTAAAAATTATCACGCTTCCACGCTTGTGTCAAGCCTTCTTCCATGAAGTTTTCCTCCATTTCCGTATCGCTTCTCAGAATGTGGAATTTCTTATGAAAAGCCCGGGATTCAGGCTCCATTTCCACCGCCCTGGGGCATATCGAGAAAATCAAAGATGGAGCTGGTTACGACGGAACCGTATTGTTTCAAAAAGGTTTCACTGTCCATGCCGCGGCTGCGGCACAGCCAGTGATTGACCGTATAACAAAGGCTGTTGCCGAAATAGCCCGCCAGTTCTTCCTCGCTCATTGTTCCCAGCTTCTCCGGCCGGCCATACCGGCGGAACATCTCAGTGAACAGCTGCTGAACGTTTTCTTCAAACAAATCTTCAAAGCTGTTCTGACCGGTAATGCGGAAAGCGATCTGATAAAACTCCCGATTCTCTACGAAATTATCGAGCATCGCCTTAACCGCCTGAAGGAATTGCCTTTTCTCTATATAAGGAAGCGCAGTTTCTACGGTGTCCAGATAGATGATATAGCTTAAGGCGGCGTACTTATCCTCGAAATAGTTGTAAAACGTCGCGCGGATGACGCCGGTCTTATCGCAGATTTGCTTGATTGTAATCTTTTCAAAGCTTTTCTGCAGCATGAGTTCTTTCAGGCTTTCTGCCAGAAAGCGTTTCATCATCCCCCGTTTTTCCATACTTGTCCCCCCTAGCGCAGATGCGTCAGCACCTGGAACAGAACCTTAAGGCTGATCAAAAAGAGAATAACGCTGCCGGCTGTGAAAATCGTCCGGCGATAGGCCAGTCCCAGCCGATAGCCGATCTGTTGTCCCAATTCCACACAGGCCAGTGTGACCAGCGTTGAAATCAGGCAGACCTGGAAAGCGTCCGCTTGAAGCAGCGTCATACTGGTCCCCAACAGGAACACATCGACGCTGGTGATCAATCCCAAGATCAGCACTTTCTTGTAGTTAAAACTGTCGTCATGGCGTTCTTCAATCGCTTTCTGCCGAAACGCCTGGATCAGCAGGAAGCAGCCCAGCGCAAACAGGATCAGCGCGGCGATCACTTGATTGACATGCAGCACAAGCTGACTTTTGATCAGGGAACCCGCCAGCGACCCCAACACGATCATCAGCAGGCTGGAACCCGCAAAGATCAAACTGTTGATCAACGAACGGCGATGTTCCTGAGGATTCATCATCGCGCCCCGCGCCATCATCACCACGAAGCAGTCCAGCGACAAAGCCAGGCAGGTGACCAGTATTTCGATTGTATTCACCTGATTCTCCCTCCTCTATTGTTTACAGTCCAAGTATAGCTGAAGGTGATCTGGGAAGCGATAGACAATCGTCAAATTCTGTCAATTCTTCCTTATTCTGACAGTAGAGATCCGTATTTATAATTTGTGCGAAACCCTGGCGGACCGATCCTCGTTTTTATATAAGACTTCCGCCTCAGCGTTCCTCTGCGGATCATACAAAAAATCAGCGGAACTTGAGATCCGCTGATTCAAAGACCGGGTTATTCAATCATAATGGTTTTCTTGGTTTCCACAGCCGGCGCATCCTTCTTCGGCAGAACAATTTTTAATTCGCCGTTGTCATAATGCGCTTTGATATCCTCCGGCGTTACGGCTTTGCCGACATAGAAGCTTCTGGAGCAGGAACCTTGAACCCGTTCCTGACGGATAATGTTGCCCTGATCATCCTTTTCTTCTTTCCTGGTATCACGGACGGCGGAAACGGTCAGATAGCCGTCTTCCAAATCCATTTTAATGTCTTCCTTCTTGCAGCCCGGCAGCTCGATATCCAGCAAATAACTGCCGTCCTTCTCACGGATGTCGCAGCGCATCGCCGTAACTGCGTTGCGGTGCAGCAGCGGTTCATCAAACATGTCATCAAAGAAGTCGTCAAACATCATTCTCGGTAGTAATCTCATACATCACACCTCTTTCTGTTTTCAACTTATGCGATTCTGCCTGATCTGAACTCTGATCGCTCAGAGAAGTTATTCGATCGAAATGGTTTTCTTGGTCTGCAGCGCCTGCGGATCCTTCTTCGGAACGAAGACCTTCAGTTCGCCGTTTTCATAACGGGCTTTGATATCCTCGACATTCATTTCCTCACCGATAAAGTAGGTCCGGGTGCAGCTGCCGCTGAAGCGTTCCTGGCGAACGAGCTTGCCTTGTTCGCTGCGTTCTTCATTGGAAGCTGTGCGGGCGGCCGCAATCGTCAGATAACCGTCTTCCAGTTCCATTTTGATTTCTTCCTTTTTAAATCCAGGGAGTTCAATATCCAGAAGATAGCCATCTTCTTGTTCGCGAATATCGGTTTTCATGACAGCCGGGACGTTATTCTTTCTGAAAAATGGATCCTTAAGAACCTCGTCGGCCAAGTTGTCCATCCAGGTATTTGGTACAAATCTCATCTTGAATCGCCTCTTTCTATCTGTCTTATTCCTGGCTTCATTGGGTCTTTCCCAACTTGCAATTTTAGTATATCACATTTATTAGCACTGTCAAGATATAAGTGCTAATTTTTAATGTTTAATTTCACAAGTTCACAAAGTTCGCCGTTCATAAAGCATGGCGATGATCTTGTCAATTCTGCGGATGCGTTGTTCCTCCGCGCCTTGCTCAGCATAGCGAATGATTCGTTCCCGCTGCTCTGCGTCGAGCAGCTGAAAAAAATAATAGGCGCTGCGGTTGGCCAGAAGGGCTTCCTGCAAGGCCTGGGGGCATTGTGTTAAACTTTCGTTAGCCTCCGGTGCCAGCCAGATTTCAACGGAGGTGCCCTCAGCCATCGGCAAAGTACAGGCTTCGGCAGGCAGCTCCAGCGTCCAGCCGTGATCTTTTCTTTCCGCTTTCTGTTTGAATAACGTCGTTTTCAGCATAACGATTAACGCTCCCTCAGGCAGCTCCGCTTCCGCGCTGAATTCGAGATGCGGCTGCGGGGTATCCCGAATTATTCCTTCAATCTGCATCATGGTTTCCTCCTGGCCTCTAGTATGCCTCGGGGGATCCAATTTATTTTTGTTTTCCCGTCCTGCTGCCTGGAAAAAGAAATCAAAAGGAATAATTTTGATCGCTGACTCCCTTCTGGATTTTCCAGATGTTCAAAACGCCTCATTGTCCTTTTGCATTTCCCGGCTTGCTTCGAAAATTGACCTCTTTTTTGCGCCAAAACTTTGCGCGGCTAAAAGAAAATAAAAATACCGGCAACCTCTGTCAGAGCTGCCGACCGTTCTTTTGCCTTATAACAAATCATTTATTGGTCTTTAAGATTGGTTTCGTAAAAAACTTTCAGCGATTGGATCAGCGGATCCTTTTTTCCTTTGCGCTCCTGTCGCGTCAGCAAGGCCAGAAAGACAAGGCCGCCTAAGAAGCAGACGATCATATCCGTCATCGTATCGTAAACACCCTGGGTATAGTGATTGATCGCGTCGATATTCAGGAAAATCAGGCAGGCGAATTCAAAACATTCCCACAGGAAGGCGATCATCATGTTGATCCCCTGAATTGACAGGCATTTTAAAAGGTAATGCCGGAACGAGTCCTCGGTCCATTGTTGCTTCAGCCAGCAGTAGACTAAGGTGATCGCGGCGCAGATCAGAATCCCGGAGCTGAAATGCAGTACTTTATCAAAATAGGGAATCGCATAGCCGTTCAGGGTATTCCCGATAATCATCGCGATGGCGATAAACAGCTGTGTCCAGAACAACAGGCCCCAGGCGTCTTTTAATTTCAATCCTTTGACAACCAGCGGGCCGATCAGCTGCACGCCCAGCGCCATCGCCAGATAGCCCAGCTTGGCATAGAGCTGATGCTGCAGCTGAAAGACCGTACTGTAAATCATCAGCGCTGCGGAAGCGCCGTATAGAAATAAACATGCTTTTTTCATGATCAAACAGGACCTCCTCCTCCGGACTTACTTTGCCGGAAGTTTCCTTTTTTCAGCTTCTTTCCTAGTGAAATGCCGCTGATTTAGTTTTTCACGGATTCCGATTCTTCATCGGTTCCGGCCATCGTACTCTTAATATACCCCGGTTTCCTGCCGTTCCTGATCAAAACTTTTCTTGATGGTTTTTAGCGCGATCGGCACGAAGATCACAGCCACAAGCAGCTCAGCCGCCGGATAACAGAACCAGACGGCGCCCAGCCCGCCCAGCTGACCGAGCATCCAGGCCAGCGGGATAATGAACACCAGCTGCCGCAATAACGACATGACCAGGCTCATCATGCCTTTGCCCAGCGCCTGAAACATCGTCGTCATGATAATGCTGCAGGCCGCCGGCAAAAAGCACAGCGCGAGAACCCGCAGCGCGTAGCTGCCCAGCTGAAGCATCTGATCGGAGCCGTTGAACAGTTTCAGCAGCATCTCCGGCATGGTCCAGAACAGGACGGTACCGATCACCATGATCGCAAGTGCGACTCCGAAGGAGAGCGCCAGCGTGCGGGTAAAGCGTTTTTCATCCGCCGCACCGTAATTGTAGCCCAGGATCGGCATTGCGCCCTGGTTCAGGCCGAAAATTGGCATGAAGACAAACGACTGGAGCTTGAAATAGATGCCCAGCACCGCCACGGCGGTCGCAGAAAAGCTCATCAGAATCGCGTTCATCGCGGTCGTTGTCAGCGAGCCGATCGCGTTCATGACAAACGTCGGAATCCCCACGCGGTAGATATCTTTGGCCGCCTGCATTTGCGGGTGATGCCGCCACGGCGCGATGTCGACCTCATGCGTGCCGACTTTCAAGACGATCAAAACGAAGATCATCGCCAGAATCTGACCGATGACCGTCGCCACGGCCGCGCCGGCCACGCCCATTTTCGGAACGCCGAAATAGCCGAAGATAAAAATTGGATCGAGGATGATATTGGTAATGGCCCCGATCAGCTGAGAGATCATCGGCACAATCATGTTGCCGGTTGCCTGCAGCACACGGGAACAGGTCATTTCAATCATGACGCCGACCGAGAATACCATAACGATCATCAAATACTGCGAGCCCATCGTGAACACCGCGGCATCCTGTGTAAACAGGCCGACAAACGGTTTCGCCAGAAACAGGCCAACGAGCATGCACAGCGCCATGTTGATCAACGACAGCACGATCCCGGTGTTCGCCGCGATATTGGCTTCCTCCCGGCGTTTCTCGCCTAACCGGCGGGCGATCAGCGCATTGGTGCCGACGCCGACGCCCAGCGCCAGCGCGATGATCAGCATCTGCAGCGGGAAAGCGATTGAAACCGCAACCAGCGCATCCTCGCTCACCTGCGCCACGAAAATACTGTCGACCACGTTGTATAACGACTGCACCAGCATGGAAAAGATCGCCGGTACAGACATGCTGAAAAGCAGCTTGCCGACCGGCATGGTCCCCATTTTATCTGAATTGAATTTACTCATAAAACCCCTGCTTTCTTAAATCAATAGTCTTATTCTAGTTGAATTGGACTTATTCTACAAGTCCTATTTTAAAGGGATTCCGCGCGGGAATGGGTGATCGGTTTTTGCTTTTATAATATAGAACAGACTGTGCACGCTAAAATTCTGAAAGTCAGGAAGGATTGTTTGAGATTGGAAATCATGATAAGATGAAAAACAAGAGGTGATCGCATGCGGCTGAAAGAAGATTTTCATCACACGATCGTGATCGAACGGTCGGAATTTATCTGTTATGTACGCAAATGTCTGGATGAAGCGCAGGCCAAGGCGTTTATTCAGGAAATCCGCAGACTGCATCCGGAAGCGAATCATCATTGTTACGCTTATATCGCCGGGCAGCACAACGAGCTGCAGCGTTCCAACGACGCAGGAGAGCCCAGCGGCACCGCAGGCGTGCCGATGCTGGAATCCTTGAAGCTCAGCGGTCTGCAGGATTGCTGCGCCGTGACGGTGCGGTATTTCGGTGGAATCAAGCTGGGCGCGGGCGGATTGGTCCGGGCGTATTCCCGGTCGGTAAGCGAAACGCTGAAGCTGGCGCCGAAGGTGGAAACGATCCTGATGGATCGCTACACGCTGACCTTTTCCTACGACCTGATCGGCAAGCTGGATTATTTATTAAAGGATCAGGCGGATATTGTAACGAAGACATATGGCGAGCAGGTGGTTTATGAATTTTTAACGACTACTGAGTCCTTACCTGAAAAGATCCAGGAGCTGACCAGCGGACGTTATCTCTGCCGCTGGCTTGCGCGGGAGCTGGTGGAAAAGGATTGCAGCTGACGCTTCCGCAACTGGATACAGCGTTTGTGAAACATTATCGACCGTTTCTACGCAGGACGGCGGCACTTCGTTTTCCGTGTTCGCCGGTGCCGCAGACAGCGATTTTACCGCACTGCCTTCCGGTCTGAGCTGAAAAACGTCAACAGAAAATTTGTGGTCTTTACCCATCACGGGATGTTAATCCGGCTGACTAAAACTTATCTTTATCTATACGGGACATAGCTGCCTGGGTATCCATGGGACTCCCGCGAAGATATTGAAATCTATACGCATCCTGTCGTTGCTTCTGAAGATTCGGCTAATGAAGTAAAATTATTTATCCCGATTTGATGACAGCCAACGTTGTTGTAATGAAGAAACACACGTTTCCTCAGAATCGTCAGTTTGTTCAAAAACGGACGCTTTTCTAAGGCTTCCCGCCGCACAGGGGCAGTGTTATAATAAATTACAGATTTTCAGACGCTGCGTCTGAACGATGAGGAATAAAGAATGAATTTAAAGCTTCAGCCGTTTCTGCCCTCCGGCTTCGATCCCCGGGAGGGCAGACATTTATTGAAAGAAACGATCGACCTGGCCTGGCCGGCGACGGTGGAATCGATCTTCGTCGGGTTGGCGTCGCTGGTGGATACGATCATGGTCAGCACTCTGGGCACAACCGCGATTGCGGCGATCGGTTTGACCAACCAGCCGAAATTTATCGCGATCGCGTTTATCGCTTCCCTGAACGTCGGCATCACGGCGATCATTTCCCGCCGGATCGGCGCCAACCGGCTGGACGACGCCAATGCCTGTCTGCGGCAGTCGCTGTTGATGTCCGTGCTGATCTCGGCCCTGGTCTGCGGTTTATCATTCCTGTTTGCCCGGCCTTATATTCAATTTGCGGGCGCGCAGGCGGACACGATCGAGCTGGCGGTGCAGTATTTCCGGATTGTCATCATCGGCCAGTTCTTCGGCAATATCGGAATGACGATCAACGCTGCCCAGCGCTGCGCCGGCAACAGTAAGATCTCGATGCGCTGGCGGCTAACGGAATCAATGTGGTTTTCAATTATCTTTTGATCGGCGGGCATTTTGGTTATCCGCGATTAGAGGTTGAGGGCGCGGCGATTGCAACGGCGCTGGGCTGCTTCATCGCGTTTTTAATGAGCGTCCAGTCGTTGGTCAGTCCCAAAAGCAAGCTCCGGCTGACATTGAAAAAAAGCTGGCTGCCCAGCCGGGAGATCCTGGCGCCGGTCGGCGAGATTTCGTTCAGCGCGTTCGTGGAACAGCTGTGCATGCGGCTGGGTTTCTTCCTGTATGCCTTGATCGTCGCGGGCCTGGGCACCAAGATGTTCGCGACGCATCAGATCTGCATGAATATCTGCAACATCTGTTTCAGCTGCTACGACGGCTTTGCGGCCGCCGCCGCGGCCTTAGTCGGCCAGAATTTAGGCCGCAAACGCAGTGACCGGGCGGAATGCGTCACCGTGATCTGCAACCGGCTGGCGATGACGATGGCCATCCTCATGGTCGCCGGGCTTATCCTGTTCCGGGCGCCGTTGATTCAAATGTTTACCGCGGATCCGGAAATCATTCAGCTGGGATCGTGGATTATGATTTTGTTCGCGCTCAGCGTTCCGTCTTTGAGTGCGATGACGGTCTATGGCGGTGCGCTGCGCGGAGCGGGCGATACGCGCTTAATCGCGGTGTATGCCTTAATTTCGACGACGATCATCCGCCCCGCCCTGTCCTGGCTCTTATGTTATCCGGTGGGGTTAGGCGTGATCGGGCCATGGATCGGTTTGCTTGTCGACTTTGTGCTGCGGTTTTTGCTTTGCCGCCGGCGCTACCGGACAGGATTGTGGAAGCAACGGGTTTATTAGGCCAGATTTCATCAATCAATTTGATCGCTAATTGGAAATCTGATGAAAAAAGATCATTTCCATTTGTTGGAGATGATCTTTTTTACGTTTGTTAAAATTGGATGGTGAAATTATTTCAGGCTTTGAACATATTCCTGGACACCGTCGCCGGCCATTTTACCCCAGATATAGGTTCCGGTATTGCCGACACCGCCAATGGTTGTCCGGCCGAAGGCATTGGCCATCCCGATGATTTCACCTGCCGCATATAAGCCCGGGACCGGTTCGCGGTCAGCGTTCAACGCCTGTCCCTTCGTATTCACATCGATTCCGCCAGCGCAAATCATAATGTAAGGCGTCGTTCTGAACAGATAGATATCGCCTTCCAGCTTTGTAAATGTATCTCTGCCCAGCTCCACCATTTCGCCAGTAGATGACTTAACGCTTGTAATATTCGTCCGGCCGAAGTCTTCGTCTTTCCCCGCCTCTACGTAGCCGTTGTATTTTTCAACGGTCGCCGCAAACTTTTCTGCGTCGATCCCCGCTTTTTCAGCGGCCTCGGCAGCTGTAGCACCTTTGAATACCGATTCCTGATCAGCGACCAGTTTATCAAACTTCGCCCAATCTTCATCCGCGGACAACAATGACTGACCGCGTTCTTTCATCGCGTCGATCTGACTTTGAGAGACGGCGATGTATACATAATTATCTTTCTGCACTTTCCATTGATATGTAATCGCGTCATAGGTCGAGCCATCGCCCGGGCCGAATTCGTCGATAAACCGTTCGCCGTCGCCGTTGACAAAAATAAGATCACCGAATTCCTTAACCCGAATCGCGTACATCTGAGTTAAGCCGGTTTCTTTCGTTTTAATCCCCGCCGCATAGGTGGTGATGAAATCCATGTTCTTCAACTCCGCTCCGGCTTTTTCAGCCCAGAGATAACCGTCACCAGTCTGGAAAGTCGGCGCTGAGGAAGTATAGTTTTTCAAGCCGGCCCGCGCGACTAAATCTTCATTGAATCCATAACCGCCGGTAGCCAGAATTACCGCTTTTGACGCATAGTTCACATTCTTTCCGTTCAAATCAACAGTCACGCCGGAAACAACGTTTCCCTCCTGAATCAAGCCGGTTACGTTTGCATTCATAACAATCTGCAGCTGTCCGTTATCCTCAAATTCTTTCAATGCGTTAACAATCGCGTCCGTATAGGAAGCGCGGTTTCCGCCGGATAAGACGCGCATGACGTCATGCGGTTCGTACAGCGTTGGATTGGACAAAATCCGTTTGCCGAAATCAGCGCCGATCTCTTCCGCGAAATCCGTCACTTCCGGCATCATATCGCCAAAATAAATGGCCAAATCCCGATTAAACCAATAATCGGAAACGCCCGTGCGCTTAACATAACCGGCGTTTAAGCGATCGACATCCTTCATAAAGGCTTCTGTCGAGTCGTTAGTAATGCCCTGTTCAAGCTGCATCTTGGAACCCGTGGCGATCCATGTGCCGCCGCCGAAGGTACCACCTAATTTTCCCTGTTTTTCAAACAGAACGACCGATGATCCGCCCTTGCAAGCCCAGTAGGCAGCATTTAAGCCGGCGTTGCCGCCGCCGACAATGACGACATCCTTGCCTTCGGCCACCTCTACTTTTTCCATTTCACCCGCTGCCAGCGCCAGTGCGTTTTTAACGGCGCTGCGGATGCCTTCGGACGAGCCGGTCGCGCCGGATATCGCATCGGCATCCAACCCGTTGTCCACGATATTCTGCGGCATTTTCCCGATTCCATCCGGCAGACTTTCCGAATGTTCAAGAACGGTAACCGCCGCGATTTCGCCGCCCTTCACTTCGACGCTGACTTGGATATCCCCAGCATAACCGGAGCCGGTGCCTTCATAGGTGCCATCTTCGATGTTGGGATAGGTTGCGGACTGAGTCTCAGGCTTTGTTCCGCCGGCGCATCCGGAAACCGCCAGCAGGAGCGACAAACTTAGTAAAGCGATAAACTTTTTCATCTTCTTCCCTCCTATTTATTAATTTAATCACAATATAATATAATTTCTATGCAATAATCAGTTTAAAACATATAATATTCATAAGTAGGAGGCATTATGTTTACATCAAGCTATACTATTTATAAGATAACGCAAAGGGCAAATACTTATCTGAATCATTTTTACAACAACATCGAACCGCATTACAAAATTCTCTTTGTCACTTCCGGGGGCTGCAGCGTCGTTATTCATCATTGTCAATTCCAGGTTCAAGCCGGCGACTGCATCCTGATTCCGCCCTACGTTATCCACAGCGCCGTTTTTTCAAAAATTAATTCGATCGAGCTGGTTGAAGTTCAATTTAACTGCGTCAGCACTACCGATGAATTGCTTTTGAACAGCCGGATCCAGGATCATTATTGTTTCAAAATCAAAGAATTCGAGACATTCCTTTTTTTCATCCGCAACGCTTGCGCTCACCCTTCTCTTACGGCAAACAGCGAAGCTCTCTGCGACGTAACCTATTTGATCGACAAGGCTCTTTTTCAGCTGTTCAGCCCGGATCGCATTGATCTCTCCAAAATTAAGCTGAAAGACGAAAGTCCATATAAGCTCATTGAAGAAATGTATCAGTTGTTAAACGCTGATCTTCAGAATAACAACAATATTTCTTCGATCTGCAGCCACCTTCATGTCTCCAACAGCTATCTGTATCAATGTACCACGAAAGTTCTGCAGCAGAGTCCAAAGGACTTACTAATTCAGTATAGAATCAACAAAGCTTATAAGCTTTTGGAGAATAAAAGCCTGACCCTTGAAAAGATCGCCAGTTTGCTTTATTACAAAAATGCGTTTTATTTTTCAAAGCAATTTAAGGAGAAGACCGGCAGTTCGCCGTCGAAATTCCGCACGACCTATTATAATCATTTCAAGTGATCAAGAATCAAAGTTCTTGGTATACAGAAAAACGAACCCGGGCGCCGGAAGCGGAATCATCCGCAATCCTGCATCCAGGGTTCGTTTATGCTTCAGAACAGTTTATTCAAACTCTACTTTGGCGACGCGCACAATCCAGTGGCTGCCATACGGGAAGCCGACCGCGCGGTAGCTGCAGACGTCCTCCGTCTGGCTGAACAACAATTCCTCGCCGTTGTCGATCCAGCGGATCGATTTCACCTTGCGGTGCAGATTGGACAGTGAATGATCCTCATCGGTGCTTTCATACGCCGCGACGACGTCCTTCGGTCCCAGCAGCGGAAGATCGTGGACATACACATACGCCGCTCCGTCTTTTTCCAGCACGAAGTCTTTTTCATGGCTGCAGCGGATATCGCACACCTTGCCGTCATACAGCGAATCCTTCGCCATCGCCGTCCATTGACCGATGACCTCCAATAAGGCTTCCGTCATCTTCGTAACGCCGCCCTGACCGGTCAGACCGATGTTCAGCAGGTAGTTGGCCCCGACCTTACGGGCATGGCACAGCCGTTCGATCATCTGACGCGGACTCTTGTAGTCCAGATCATGCGCCGCGATGCCCCAATGCCGGTTCATCGTCTGGCACATTTCCGCCGTGATGTACTTCGCTTTGCCTTCGCGGTCCATCGGCGTCGCCTGGCCCTGTTCAAACGTAACGGAATCCAGTTCCGGATGACCGGCTTCGCCCTGGCGGGACAGACCGGTGTTGTTGATAATCATCGCGTCCGGCTGCAGCCGGCGGATCATGCCGTAAAATTCATCCAGCTTCCAGTCCGCATCGCGCTTGGACCAGTTGCCGTCAAACCACAGTCCGCCGATTTTACCATAATGCGTACACAGAATCTCCACCGACTTGGACAGGTATTCCAGATAGGCGTCGAAATCGTTATCAAAATCCGGATGAACCCAGTCCAGGGTCGTGTGATACAGGATCGGCAGGATATCTTCCTCGCGGCAGGCCTCGACAAATTCTTTGACCAGATCGCGGTCGCATGGCGTATGCATGACGTCGTAATCCGTCAGACCGCGGGTATCATACAATGAAAATCCGTCGTGATGCCGCGTCGTCAGCGTGACGTATTTCATGCCCGCCTGTTTGGCCAGCGCGACGATTTTCTTCGCGTCGAAATCCTCCGCCGTGAAGTTGTTGAACAGCTCGTTGTACTTTTCCTGGGAAATATGATGCAGGTTCATCGTCCATTCCCCTTGCGCTAACTGGGAATACAGCCCCCAGTGGATAAACATACCGAAGCCGCGCTTTTCGAAGTCGGCGATGTATTTTGCCGGTACAGGAATACTCATAATAACAGCCCTCTTTCTTTCTCTCTGCTTTTATTGTATCAAAATTTCAAGGTCAAAACGACTGGAATTTCGCGATCAATCAAAAGTCAGGCTGCACTTTTCGTCTTCCGGTCTACCTGATCGCCTGAAAATCCGCCGCTGACCGGCTTTGGGACAAACGAAAAGGACGGTGAATATTCCGTCCCTTCGTTTTACAACTTAGGTTAAATGAAGCTCAGCAGCGCGCTGATCACACCGACGCCGACCATGACTTTGATCGGACTTGGTTCCCATTTGCGCAGAATGAAGAACGCCACCGCAAAGAAGATCAGATTCTGCGGATCCAAAAATTCCAGACCGAAGCCCGCCGCGCCTTCCTTGAAGAACGCCAGCTTGCAGATCGACAGCCCCGCCGAAGCGATCAGGGCGATGACGACCGGCCGCAGACCGGACAGGATGCCCTTCATCAACGACAGGTTTTTATATTTTGTATAAACGTAAGCCAAGGATAAGACGATGATGCAGGAAGGGGCCACACAGCCGATCGTTGCGATGATCGCACCCGGCAGACCCGCGATATGCGTGCCGACGAACGTCGCGGAGTTGATCGCGATCGGTCCCGGCGTCATTTCCGCAATCGTGATGATATCCGCAAACTGCGTCATTGACAGCCACTGGTGAATTTCAACGACCTGACTCTGGATCAGCGGCATCGCCGCGTAACCGCCGCCGATGCTGAACAGGCCGATCTGGAAAAAGCTCAGAAACAGCTGGACTAAGATATTCATTTCTGTTCCTCCCCTTCTTTCGCTTTCTTCTCCCGCGCCATGTAGTCTACCGTGCCAATTGCGCCGCAGACGACGATGATGATCAGGATATTGACCTTAAAGTAAACGCTGGCGATGAACGCCGCGACCAACAGGAAATACTTGACGACATTCTTTTCCTTTACCAATCCCTTTAACATATTCCAGACGACGTCCAGAATAACGGCCGCGACCGCCGCCTGCATGCCGCGCATCACAGCGCTGACAATCGGCGAACTGCGGAACGCTGCGTAGAAATAGGAAATAATCGTTAAGATAATTAACGGCGGCAGCACGGTCGCCACGATGTTGACCAACGCGCCCGGCACCCCTAACAGCCGGTAGCCGATAATGATCGATCCGTTGACCGCGATCGCGCCCGGGGAACTCTGGGCAATCGCCACCATGTCCAGCATTTCTTCCTCGTCGATCCAGTGCAGCTCGTCGACAAACTTCTTTTTCATCAACGGGACAATAACGAACCCGCCGCCGAACGTAAACATGCTTAACGTAAATGTCGAAGCGAACATTTTCGTGTACATCTGTAATTTTGAAGGCTTTTTCTTCTCTTCCATTTGTGTCATCTCTTCTTCCTCCTGCTTTATTATAAGACTTGTGTTCTCATAAAGACAATAATATAATTTTATAAATAACATATCATTTTTGATATGAACTCTTTTTCAGAAAGGAGCGTTGCTTATGACCCTGCGTCATCTGCGGATTTTTGTGGAAGTCTGCCGCACCGGAAGCATCACCAAAGCTGCGGAAAGCTTGCATTTAAGTCAGCCGGCGGTCTCGCTGGCGATCCGGCAGCTGGAGGATTATTATGGGATTTTACTGTTTGATCGGATCTCGAAGAAGTTGTACCTGACGGAATCGGGCAATAAAATGCTGAGCTATGCGAGCCACATCATCGAATCGTTCGACGATATGGAAACGCAGCTGAAAAACTGGGACAGTGCGGGGACGCTGCGGATCGGTTCCAGCATCTCAACCGGGACGCAGATGCTGCCGCAGTTAGTCCGGCGCTTCAACCTGCGGTTTCCCCAGATCCGCACTCAGGTTCTGATTGACAATTCGCGGATTATCGAAGACAAAGTGCTGACGAACCAGCTCGACCTGGCGTTGGTGGAAAGCTTGTCCTATTCGCCGGATATCATCTGCGTACCGTTTTACACCGACCGGCTGATCGTCATCACTGCCCCAAAGCATCCGCTGACCCAGAATCCGGAGTGCACGGTCAAAGCGCTCGCTGATTATCCGGTCTTGCTACGGGAGCCGGGCAGCGGCACCCGGGAGGTCGTCGACGCCCTGCTGGTCACCGCCGAAGTTCAGATCACGCCGTTGTGGGAAAGCACGAGCACCCGTTCGATCATCAATGCCGTCAAGGAGAACATTGGAATCTCGATTTTGCCGTATGAGCTGGTCAAAAACGAAATTCAAAGCGGCGCGATCGCCGGACTGCCGCTGGCCTCCCCGCTGCCCAACCGCACCTGCAGCATCATTCATCACCGCAACAAATACCTGACGCCCTCCGCTCAAGCGTTTATCGAGGTCTGTCAGGAATACTCCAATCTTTCCACCGAATAATTCCAGACGGAAGAGGAACGGCGGAGTTCAACGGAATAAAGCAAAAAGAATCGCTTCCTTTGTTTGCTTCCGCAAAGACCCTGACCGGGAAACATTCTCAACCGAATCGAAAATAGAACGATAAAAAAGAATTCCGGCTCATTCTGTTTCGCCTAGACAAAGAAAGGAATTCTTTTTGTTTAACTCCTGATCTCTGCGTAATATTCACTCAGAAAAGGCACCGGAAACGTCATGTGAACGTCCGATGCCCTCTTCCTTGCGTCTGAAAATCCGGCTTAGCGGTTGATTTCCAGCAGCTTCTGATTGAGTTCTTTTTCGATCTTACGCAGTTCAGCTTCAGCTTCAATCCGTTTCTGACGGCCTTCCTTCTGAATCTGAGCGACTTCGTCCAGCGTCGAAATCAGCGCTTCGTTGGTATGCTGCAGCGTTTCGATATCGACGATGCCGCGTTCGGATTCCTTGGCGGTTTCGATCGTCGCCATTTTCAGCGTATCGGCGTTCTTCTTCAACAGCTGGTTGGTCATCTCGTTGACCTCACGCTGAGCTTCCATCGCCTGCTTGGAATGATTCAGGCCCAGTGCCAGTACCATCTGACTTTTCCACAGCGGAATCGTGTTGACCAGCGTCGACTGGATCTTTTCCGTCATCAGTGTATCGTTATTCTGAACCAGACGGATCTGCGGCGCCATCTGCAGGGCGACCGTGCGCGTCAGCTCCAGATCGTGAATCTTCTTTTCAAACCGATCACAGGCGTTGGCCAGATCGTTCGCCTTCTGCGCGTCTTCCGGCAAGCCGCTCTTCTGAGCGGCGGCGATCATCTGTGGCAGATCCTTGCTGCGAACTTCCTGCAGCTTTTTCTTGCCCGCTAAAATATACATCGTCAGTTCCTTGAAATGAACCATGTTCTTTTCATAAAGCTGATCCAAAAGGGCGATATCACGCATCAGCGTGATCTGATGATCTTCCAGTGCCTTGGATATTTTATTGACGTTCAGCTCCGCCTTGTCGTACCGGGCCTTCATCTTTTCCATCTTGTTCGTCGTCTTTTTGAACATCCCGAACAAGCCTTTTTCTTCTTCTTCATCTGCGGAGAAGCCTTTCAGCTCGCCGACCAGATCCGCCATCATTTCGCCGACCTCGCCTAAATCCTTCGTTCTGACATTCTGCAGAGCGGAATCGGAGAAGTCCGCAATTTTCTTCTGGGCTTCCGCGCCGTATTGCAGCACTGTCGTGGACGAGGTGACGTCAATCTGCTTGGAAAAGTCGTCGACCATTTTCTGTTCTTCCGGGCTTAACTGCACTTCCTGCTGCTGATCCGCGGTCTTTAACTGCGGAGCTGGCTCCGCAATCGGTTCTTCTTCGGTCATCTGGGGATTCAGCGTCAGCGTAATTTTCTCTTCAGCCATGATTATTCCTCTTTTCTATCAATTCTGATACGTTTACCTCTTTAATCTTAGACGGTCGCTTTCCGCTTGTCAAGAAACTCCCGAAGGTCGGAAGCGATCAATTTTGTTCGTTTGTGAAACTTCTTTGTTTTCTTCGCGATCGTGGCTGAAAATTCCGGCATTTCCGGGATCGCGATCCTCACTGCTTTCCCCTTTTCGATCAATCTCTCAACAAAAAAGCTGCCGCAAAGGACAGCTTGATTTTTAAGCTTAAAGCCGGCATATCATTGTATATTACCGACGTATTGGAAGCGAATGATCAGGAAAGCTCGAGATCAAAATCTTCCCGAAGCAACAGATCCATTCGTGCCTGCGGGTCATTGAGAATCCGGCGGGACTGGTTCAGAATTGCTTTTTCCACAGTGTTGCGCGCTAAACGGCCGTTGCCGCTGCGAGCTGCGGAATTCATCTGAACGGCGTTGAAATAAATCGTCAGATCATTCAGACAGCGCTCGTCGATCACATAGTCTTTGCCCTGAGCCAGCGAAACGGCGATCTGCGTCAGTTCGCTGCCGGTATAGTCGGCAAAATTCAGAATATTCGGGAAGCGGGATTTCAAGCCGGAATTGGCGTTGAGGAATTCTTCCATCTCACGGCTGTAACCCGCGAGAATGACGATCAGATCATCGCGGTGATCTTCCATGCCCTTAACCAGCGTATCGACGGCTTCCAATCCAAAGCTGTCGTCCTTGCCGCGGACTAACGAATAGGCTTCGTCGATAAACAGCACGCCGCCCAGCGCGGATTCGATGATCTGCTGAGTCAGGGGCGCGGTGTGACCGACATAGCGGCCGACCAGATCGCTGCGGCTGACCTCGATCAGCTGTCCCTGCGATAACAAGCCGAGCGCCTTAAACAGCCGGGCCACCAGCCGGGCCATCGTCGTCTTGCCCGTGCCCGGATTGCCGGTAAAAATCATGTGGCGGGACAGCGGAGCGGCTTTTAACCCTTGTTTCTGCCGCAGCTGCGTCACTTTGTAATGTTCTTCCATCGACTGCAGCGTGTCCTTGACTTCCTGCAGACCGACGATTGCGTCCATTTCCTTTCGGATCGCGTCGAGATCGTCTTTTTCCAGCCGGATCAGATCCGACATCGCCAACCGCTGGCCGTTCACCTCAAAAACCCATTCCCGTCCGGCTTCCGCACGAACCTCCAGAACCGGCTCCGGCTGCTTCAGACACAGCTCGTTGATCGCCGCGTTCAGCTGACGCACATCCTTTTCCAAAGCCAAAGCTCCAGTGGAGGTTTCCAGAACCGCCAACCGTTTCTGAGCCGCATCGTCGTCCAGTGTCAGCGTCACGTTCAGCTGTTTCTTTGTGTTCTGCACGCTGTCGTTTAACAGCCGCTGGTAAATCGTCAGCAGCACCTCCGGACTTAACGGCTGCGCTGCCGGCTGATCAAGAATTTGTTCCACCATCGAATTCGGGAAATTCTGCATCAGCGTCTTGCGTGAAGTCGTCAAAAAGACGATATATTTGTTCGTCAGCTTCAAAGTGGATACGGTTTGCGTCACTAACGAGCTGCCGGCTTCCACCAGTTGTTTTCCTTTATTTAAAACGTAGCGCTTGTTCAGCGTCACTTCTTCATTCTGGCACAGCTTCATCAGCTGATTGAGAAACGGCGGGTACAATGCCTCCGCCTGTTCGATGACGATGACTTCCGCCGGTGCGCAGGATGCCGCGTAAATATCCTGAATGAAAACCTTTTCCTGCTCGCTGCCGGCATAATGCGAGCCGTTGATCGTCACGACGTCCGCGCTGGCCAGCCAGTGTTTTTCAGCCAGAATGTGGATCATCGTGGACAACGCCAGATGCCGGCCGCTGCCCGCCGGACCGCTGATCACAAACACATTGCGCAGCCGATCCTCTGACTGGCCGCTGGCCAACGGGCGGAAAAAGGCACGCGACAAATCGGCCAGAAAGGATTTCTGGCCTAAAACGACGGTTCCGGTCTGGGCCGCGGCTTCCTGCATTCCGTTCAGCACAGCCTGCAAATCCTGAGCCTGACGCTTTTGTTGATTCTCAACATCGACCGAAATCCCGAAATCTTTTTGAACCTCAGCCTGCAGCTTCGCGAAATCCTGATCGGTAAACCCCAGATCGCGGGATTGATCGCGCAGGGCCTCCGATTGTTTTTGTAAATCCTCACTTTGCCGGCGCAGAATCGCATTGAGCTGATCGACGGCGTTTTCCGTCGTATTCAGCGTATCCTCCGCTTTTTTTTGATTTTCCTGTGCCTGATCCAGCCCGCTCTGCATCTCATCTTGACTTTTCCGGACTTGTTCAAGGTAGTCTTCCGCCGACACGGTGTTTAGCCGGTGACCGCGGAACATCGAATTGATCAGCTGATCCAGATCTTTTTTTTCATTATCCTTCGCCATGGGCTGCCCTCTAGTAGACTTTCAACGCGGCCGCAAGCCGGTCGCTGATCTCTTCCATCATCAGATCACGGGATTGTTTCAACGCGCGGGCAACGAGCTTCAGGCCGTCGTAATAGCCCTCGTCGTATTTATTGCTGCGCTGACGCGTATTCTGTTGGTAATATTTGCGGATTTCCTCGTCGACGATCTTTTCATACATCATCATATCGTTCTGATTGATGGCCATGCGGCGCAGATAACGCTGGACTGCATCCTGGTGCCCGTCGCGGTAATAGCCGCGCTGACGGGGAGGATACACGATGTTTTCCAGCATCTCCCGCACGTACTCATAACGGGTGCGGTAGCGGCCGTGACGGCGATGCACGGCGGCGGTCACCGGACGTTTGCGGGTCCGGCTGTTGCCGCTGAGGCCTTCCTGAATCTCGCCGCTGATCAGATCGCTCATCGTATCATAGCCCTGTTTGCGGGCTTCTTCGTTGATCGTTTCGCGCACCATCTGTCCAAAATCGGCAAGGTTGGTATTCATGAAATCTTTATCATTGAAATGTTTATCGAATAAATCGTCTAAATAATCGGTATTTTTGCGTTTCTGACTCATGGATTCACCTACTTTCTGACGCTCGACAGCGTGCCTTCCTGAACCAGTCCGTCTTTTTTCAGCAGTGCTTCCAGCGTGGTCATATCGGCTGATAAACTCATCAGATCATCTTCCGCCATCGTTGCGCTGATCGTTTTCATCGCTTCGTTAATCAGGATAATCGTCTTGTTCAGGCGATCCTCAGCCTCCTGGAAATCTTCATGGTTGGCCGCAGACTGACCGATATTCTTGTAATTCTCCAGAATGTCCAAGAGGATCGGCAGATAGTATTGGTAAAGCTTGTCGAGCTTGTCTTTATTTTCCGGGAATTTTTCCTCGGCGATCGCCAGGTGTTTCAACAGCGCACAGGTCTGATACAGACCGTTGGTGATCGATTCGTTGGCGATCTCGGTATTCAGAGCGTTGATTTTTTCAATGTAAGCTTCAGCCCGGTCGAGTTCCGGCTGTTCCGGCTCCGGCTGCGGGGCGGCTGGTTCTTCTTTCGGGGCCGCTTCCGGTTCCGGGGTGGCTGCGGTCCGCGGTTTTTCTTCCGGCTGCGGCTGCTTGGCAAATTCCACCAGTAAGCGCAGGACTTCGTTATACAACCGCGGGTAACGCTCACCGAACTCGTCGAGCGTGCCGATGCAGTCGTCGTCTTTCAACAGGATTAAATTGCGCAGTCCGGTATATTCCGCTTTTTCCGGCCGCAGACTGATTTCTTCCAGCAGCGGCAGCTTTTCATGCGTGCGGAAATAACGGCCCAGCGCTTCGTTCACCAGATCGCTCTGCCGGCCTGACAGACGCGTGCGGCTTTGTCCGGAAGAAGAACGCCGGCGCACGGTTTCCCGTCCTTCGTTATTCTTCGTCACCGACTTATAAATTATAAAAAAGATAATCAACGGAAAAAGCAGGCCGCTGAACATCCCGCCGAATCCAAAGATGATCATAAAAAACAACACCGGAAATATCCAGGAATTTCTCATTTTGTTCCCCCTTGCCCAAGTTCTGGAGCTTTAGTCTGATTTTATAAACTCGCGTTTATTATACCATGATTTAAAACGCATGCGCGGGAAATCTTTCATGCTTACGCCGCTTCAGTCCATGCTTAAGACAAAGATTGGAAAAGCGGCCTGAAACAGGCCGCCCGCAAATCTCAATCGCATGTAAAATAAGGCTTAAATCCATAAACATCCTCCTAATGGAGGTTGTCATCGATTCCTTCCTGAAGTTATTTCTATAACGTCGCCAGCCAGTCGCCGATCTCCCGGATCAGCTGTTCTCCGGCGCCCTTTTCAAACGGGCTGCTCATCGCTTCGTAGAATTGCTGATCAAAGGCGTTTTCATCCGCCATATACAGAGAATACCCGTTCGTGTAGCCGATAAATTCCGCGTTCCAACGAGTCTTCACCGGATTGCTCAGCTTGCTGAAAAGCTCGACCGGCACGGTGATCAAATTAACAGAGGGCAGCCGGATGCAGGAAACAGACAGCGGGATTTCACGCAGACCGGAAGCGTTGCGGCAGGACAGTAAATTATTCTCCGCGCCTTCTTTCAGTGATTCCAACAAGCGCAGCGCCTGCGCGTCAGCTCCTTCCCGGCGCGCCTGTTCTACCTGAGCACTCAAGGTTCTGACCTTTTCTTCCGCAACCTCAACCGGATCGAGGACCTTAGCCTTTACTCTGAAGGTGTTCTGATGAACGCTGAGCGTCAGACTCTCGCCCGGGGACAACGGTTCCGGCTGATTCAGCAGCGTTTTCAATTGATCAGCCGCCATCCGCGCCAGGCGTTCCATTTCCGCGAAGCTGGATTCCCGGCGGGTGAACCGCGTGCTCATATCGCCGCAGCTGCCGTTGACGAAAGCAACCAGTTCCGCATCCTCAAAACAAATTTCCAAAGCGCCAGGGAAATCCGCACTCAACATCAGATTTTCGCCGTTGAGTACCGTCGGATGGCATGCCATCCGCGTCCACAGACAGCGTTTTTGATCCTGCGTGATTAATTCCAGAAGAAAAGCATCCTGATCGCTCGGCAGTTTCGGGTCATGCCGGTCCGTCCCTAATCCGCTGACAGTCCCGCGCAGAATCCGCCATTCAAACGGCTGCTTCCGCGTCCGCAGCCGTTGAACCCCATCCGCGATGCGCCGGGCAGTTTCCGTCACATAACAGGCGTTATAATCGCCAAAGACGGGATCTAATCCCTTCAAAATGCCCTGATCGCAGCGCACAGTGCCGCAGGGGCCGGAATGGGTGTGCGTCGTGGAAAGAATCAGATTCGGGGTATGAATCCCGGTTAACTCCGCGATCTGTTGATAAAGCATAGCGTCCGCCGCGCACCAGTCGATTTGGATCCACAACGTTTCCTGTTCCCCGCTGAACAAAAGCAAACGGGCATAAAGTGGATCATGGGCGGTCTGCGCCCAGCGAACCTTGCCGAAGCCGGAAAGCCGGACGGGAAGCGCCGGGGTGACGTCGATTTTTTCAAAGCTGACCTGCATTGTCATACATGAGTTTCCTCCCTTTTCCTTAGTCTATCATGGAGGTCTGCTTGTGTCGAATAAATTATTCACACATTATATGGTATTATAGAATTTATTATTTTTCCTTGATTAATCTTTCCCTGTATTGTTGTTTTTAGGTCTTTCCAATCCAACGCTCATTCCTATTGCGATCATCGCAAAAATTCTGCTCAACAAAAAAACAGCCATGGATTAATTTTCCATGACCGTCAATTTGATTTTCAGATTAAATGCTTCTCCACAGCTCGCTGTACGAGATGAACGGAATTTCATCGGCGTTGATCTTCGCCTGATTCCGCTGCTTTTTGATGTTGCCTTCATGTACGTTCTGAAGCATATCTTTATTGACCATATACTGAACATAAACGACCTTTTTCAGTAAGAACCAGCGGACGACCAGTGAATAGATCATCGCTTCCTTATCTTCCGCTTCCCGCAGTTCTGTTTCTGCGTTTTCCTTTACCGCTTCGGCTTCGTCCAGCGCGTCCTTCTTCAGCTGTTCATAGTTGGAGAAACGATTGCGGTCCGCTTCCCGCTGCAAAGCGCCGGCCTTGACGCTGAACAGCTTGCGGAACGTTGCCAGCACGCCGTCGACACTCTCGGCAGTGACGGCCACCAGTTCATTCTTGCAGTCGGCTAAGAAGCTGTAAGGTTCAGTCAGCGTGTAATAGAGACCCTTGGCATACAGATAGCTGCGGTCGCTGTGCTGAACTAAAATCAGAGCGCGTTCTGCATCATCCTGCTTGCCGTAAATGATCACCGGGCAGATCACCGGATGTCCCTGCAGCTTAAACGCGTCCTTATACCGGATGATCTGATTGGAAATGACCTGCCGGTTAATATCGGCGCGCAGATTAACGCAGATTTTCAGATCATGATTCTCTTCAAACAGTGCGTGCAGGATATCCTTCATCGGCTGATCTTCGGAAGAATCAATCACTTCCAGATAATCTTCCAGGTAGCCGTTGAAGTCGCACAGCTCCCCCTCTTTTCTGACATCTTTAATTTCTTCTAAGATTTGATAAATTGCCATTTTGCTTGGTCCCCCTGTTTCAGTTTCTTCTATATCTGTTTTATCACAATCGGCCGATAAAAAAAAGTAAAATTTGTCCCTAAGCTGTAAAAACTGGCAAAAACATGATGTTTAGCTACTTGACATTGCAAGGTAGTAGGTTTAGCATAGTAATCAGAAGGAAGGATCGCCATGAACGCACAATTTAAAAAAGGCGTGCTTGACCTGGTTGTCATGGTCGTCGTCAGCCAGCACGATATCTACGGCTACGAGCTGGTCAAGCGGGTCTGCCAGGTCGTTGAGGTCAATGAAGGCACGATATATCCGCTGCTCAAACGCATGACCAATGAGAAATACTTTGAAACCTACCTGGTCGAATCGACGGAAGGACCGCCGCGCAAATATTACCGCATCACCGCGCTGGGACTGGCGACGATGAATGAGCTGAAAACCGAATGGCTGGCATTCTCCAAGCAATTAAATCTTTTCCTGGAAGGGGGAAATCACGATGACGAAAAAAGAATTTCTTGAAAAATTAGAACATAAGCTGCATCTGCTCAAACGCGATGAAATCCAGGATATCCTGGACGAATATTCAGGCTATATCGACAATAAGCTGCAGGAAGGCAAAACCGAGGATGAAGCGGTCGCCGACTTCGGCAATCTCGATGATCTGGCGCGGGAAATCCTGAGCGCTTATAAAATCGACGCCAAGTATACCCGGGATTCAAGCCGAGATATTATTGATAACGTTGTCAATGTCATGACTCAGGGCATCGATTCAGCCGTCAGTTATTTTACGCAGCATTTCAATGATCTCAGCATGGAAGCTGTGATCCGGCTGATCGCCTTGATTTTGATCGCCCTGGTCGTCGTCGGCTTGATGAAAATTCCGTTTTCCCTGTTGGAAACAATCCTCGTCAGTCTGTTGCGCGCCATCCTGCCGGGATTTTTAGCGGCCACGCTGAACTTCTTCGTTCGCCTGGCAATCAACCTGATTTATCTCTGCCTGGTCGTCCTGGTGCTGGCGAGTTTTATTTCCCAGGGATTAGAAAACAAAGAGATTACACTCCGGGATTTGTTTAAAAAGCCGCTCGTGTTCGACTTCGGCAGGCGTCATGACGATGCCTGCTCACCCCAACGCCACAGCGCACAGACCGTAAATTCTGACGCTGAGGCAAAAGAAAAGGTCGAACGACAAAAAGAGGCGGAGGCTTTCGATCAGGCAGAAGCAGCGGAAGCGACGGTGGATCAGACCTTCACGGAAATAACTGAATCGTTGGAAGAGGAGGATCTGGAAGAACGGATCCTGGAAGATCCGATCGATCCGCTGATTCAGCCGCGCACGCATTACCCTTATTATAATAATGAGGAAAAAACAAAGAAAAAACATGGCTGGGGGGTTGGCAAGGCGGCGGCCTGGCTGATGATCGGGATTGTGCAGCTGATCACGCTGATGATTCTGATTCCATTTGGGCTTGGTGAATTTGTCTTCTGTTTCGGCTTCGGCTTGCTTGTCTTCCTGTTGTTTCAGGGAGCAAAGCTGTGGGGACTGACGTTGGTCTGCCTGGGACTGATCGGTATTTTCCAGGCAATCGTTTCGGGGTTGTGGCGGATCGTAAGACCGGCGACGAAGAAACGGCCGTACCTGATCGCCTTGATCGCCAGCGTGATCATCACCGGCATCGGTGTTCCGCTGATGATGATCGAATTTTCCAGCTATGAGGAAGTCCCGGTCCGTCAGGATTTTCCGGAGCTGTTCCAGCCGCAGACAATTCATTTAATGCAGACGGACGAGTTGGACCGCGTCTATTTGTCCTTCTACTTTGACGAAGTGGTGTTCCGCGAGAATCCGAAACTGGGTTACGGCAGCCTGGAGCTGATCCTGCCGCCGGGGAACTATGAGCAGCGCTACAATGATCTGCCGGATCCGCCGGACTATGAATATTCCAAAACGGTAAATATCGTCTCCACGCAGGAAGGCGCAGGCGAATTCCGCACCGGCCTCGAAATTTTCCTGCGCGGCCTGCGGGAAGGAAAATGGTATCAGGATGATCAAGACTACGGCATGGGTCATGTGTTAATTGTCGAAGCCTCCCAGCCGACGCTGAGCCAATTAACGATGGATGAGAATCAGACCGTTTTGCATATTAATCCCTGACAGACGAACCTCAAATTCGTCTGTTTTTGCGTTTTCAGGCAAGTTCTGGCTTTTGCGGCGAACGGGCTTCTATGATAAAATGAAGCATATTGAAAACAGCGGAGGCGATCGTCATGAAAATACCAAATTTGCTGGCGCCGGGATACCTGCACAGTGTGTTGATCAAAGCGAAGATCAAAGAACAGAACAGCCGCTTTCTGACCCATTACGCGGCCGGTACGGTATCCGGACTCATCCGCGCGGAAGCGTTGGAAAATGAAAATGAAACGCGCGACAGCCTGATTGCTTCGCTGCGGATTCAGGGAGCGGAGGATCGCTGCCGGGTTTATCGCCGCATGGTGCGTTATCCGGATTTTCACCGCCAACTGATCGCCTTTCACCGGCTGATGCAGGATTATGGCTTAACGCTAGAAGAACTGCCGGAAACGACCGAAGGCCAGCGCGAGCTGAAAACATTGCTGAGCTTGATCCGTGATCTGCCGTTTTCGCACAATTCGGAAATTCGGTTCCTCAACGAACTTGCAGCGCAGGATTTCAGCGGTATCGAATGTACGCCGGGCTGGGTGGAGGATTTGCATCAGCAGTGCCTGCTCGATCAAATGAAAGCACGCGGACTGCGAATCCGCCCGCTGCCGTCGGCGCAGCCGCGGACGACGCGGTTTTATAAAGCACTGAATTCACGCCAGGAAGCAGAGGGGGCGGCCCAGCTTATCTTGCGCGAAGAATGGAAGCCGGAGGAAGTGATGATCATCCTGTGCGATAGTCAGCGCGACGGAAGTCTTGTGCGCTCCGTCCTCGCCCGCTACCAGCTGCCTGCCGCTCAGGTTTCTTATCAGAAACCCTCGAAGATCCTGCGATGTTTTGACGCCTTCGTGGCGCTGACCCGCGCGCCGTCGGTCGAAGCGGTGCTGAAAACGCTGCAGCTGAAAGCCTATCCGGTGTTGATTACAGAGGCGTATGTTCAGTATCTGACGCAGTTCGTTTTTGATCTGAACAGCCTGTGCGAGCCGGTCTTTACGCATGTGCAGCAGGCATTGGAAACCAACACGTTACTGAATACGATTGAAAAAGAAAATCTGCTGCGGCTGGAAGCACAGGCCCAGAGCGTGCATGAACAGCTGCTGCCATGGCTGCTTCCATTACTGGAAGACGTGCCGCTGAGTGAAAAGCTCAACCGCTGTTATGAGCTGTTGCGCCAGCATTCATGCTTAAGCGATGAACTGGAGCGGCGGGCGTTATTGAATTTGAAAACGACGCTGGAAGACTGCTGGGATTTGCTGGAACAGCCGGAAGCCCTCGACATGCTGATGGCGCTGCTCGCGCAGAAAAAACTGGAAATCAGTGAAGAAGTCGATGGCCGGATCGCGATCACCGATCTGAAACACCCGTTGCCGGCACGACCGCTAACCCTTCTTTTCGGTGCGGATCAGAATAGTTTCCCGGGAAATATCGCCTACGCCGGAATCTTTGACGAGGATTATCTGAAGACCACGTCGATGCCGTCGCAGGCAGATCGCTACGATCACTATACAAAGCAGCTGGAATGGATCTATACCAGCGCTTCGCATTGCCTGATCTATTCGTATGCCGCAGGCAACTACGAAGGCAAAAGCTGGGACGTCGCATTTGAAATTGAACAGCGCGCCGCTTCCCGCGCCGTGCTGTGGCCGTTAGTTCAGAATGAAGTCTATTCCGATCAGTGGCATCAGCTGACGCCGGAAACCGCCCGCCGGCTGTTTACGCCGGATCATGTGCTGCGCGGCAGCATTTCTTCCTTTGAAACCTATTTTCAATGTCCATACGCTTACTTTCTTAAAAGTGGTCTGCGCTTGTCCAAGGGCAGTCTGACAACGGTGAACGCCGCAATCGTCGGTACGATTCAGCATGCGCTGCTGGAACAAAGTATTCAGACCTGGGGTAAAGATTACGCCAAGCTGAATGAAACAGAGATGGCCGCGATCCTCAACCCGTATTTCCAGCAGCTTCACAATTTGTTTCCTGACCAACAGGCCGAAATTGATCAGATCCAGCGGCGCATGCAGCTGAACTTGACACAACTGCTGGATGCATTGGCCGCGATGGAGGAAAATACTTCGTTTGCACCGGCCTACCAGGAATACCGTTTTGAAGAAGATCTTTTGGAAACCGGCGGCATTACCGTGCGGCTGAAGGGGATTATCGACCGGATTGACACCTGTCTTGGCGATCTGCGGATTCTCGATTACAAAAGCTCTGCCAAAACACTCAGCGAATCTAAAGTCAAAGCCGGGCTGCAGCTGCAGCTGTTAACCTATTTGATCATCGCTGTCCGTAAGCTCAAGCTGAATCCCGCCGGGGCTTATTACTGCTCGTTAAAAAATGAAACGATCAGCGTCAGCGAAGCGTCGCTCAACGGCCGGCGGATGGAAATTGAAGACGTCGGGCGCGATGCATGGATGAGTGAATTACAGAGCAGTCATCAACTCAAGGGCTGGACGATGAAGGATTGCGACGGGCTGGATTACGACGGCACGCATGTTCAGGGGCTGACCTGCAAGGAAGGTCAGGTGAAAGTCCGCAGCCCGAAAGACTTCGAAAGCGTTCAGGCGCTGATTTTGGAGCTTTACGCGTTATTAACGGAACAGCTCAGCGCGGGCCGGATTGAATTGGATCCGGTGGAAGGCGCATGTCTGTTCTGTGATTTCAAACCTGTCTGCCGGCTGCGCAAAGCACCGAAAAAACCGGTTGCGCTCGTGGGCAAGGAGGAAGGAAAGGAGGTGCAAGATGGCGATTCAGTGGAGTGAGGAACAGCTCAAGGCGATTCATACGACCGACCATAACATACTCGTTTCCGCCTCTGCCGGCGCGGGCAAGACAACAGTCTTAGTCGCGCGGTTAATGAAGCGGATGCTGGAGGATCACATCAGCATCGACCGCATCGTCGCGATGACCTTTACCGAAGCCGCGGCGAGTGAAATGAAAAAACGTCTGCTGCAAAGTTTAAACGATAAGCTGCAGGAACCGGATTTGGACGAGGCTGAAGCGCAGTATTGCCGGCAGCAGCTGATTCTGCTGCAAAGCGCGCATATCAGCACGATTCACTCGTTCTGTCTGTCAATCATCAAGGCTGACTATGCCCTGATTGGATTGAACCCGTCCCGCATCCAGCATATTTTTGACGACGCGGCGCTCGCCCAGATGAAGGATCAGGCGTTTACTCAAGCCTGCCGCCGTCAGATGGCGCACGATCCCGATTCATTTACGACGCTCCTGCAAACCTTCTCCAGCCGCAGCGAAGATGTATCTGAACTGAAAAAAGCAGTGCTGTCCATCGCGGCTAAAGCCTCCGGAGCGCAGGATCCCCAAGCCTGGATCCAAGCCGCCGCCGAAGCCTATGCACCGATTGCGCGTCTGGATCAGCTGCCGTCTCCAATAAAAGAAGCTTTCTTTGAAAGCTGCGCTGTAGAAGCCGGACGGCTGGAAGACTGCGCCGTCCAGATGCAGCGGATTTTATATGACGCGTATCCCGACAAAGAAAAACAAGCGAACGAGGTTCTTTTATTCCTCGGCAAGCTGACGCCGGCAATTCAAGCCGCAAAAAATTACGATTACCGGGAATATCGCCGAGCTCTATTCGGCGCGATTCAAACCAAGATCAGCACGCTGAAAGACGCCCTGGATTTCAACGCGCTGCGCAAACAGCTCAACGCGCTGGCAAAGGATCTCGTCAGCCGAACCTATTCCGAGGAAACCCTGCTTTCCGACCTGGCATTAACGTATGCAATCATTAAACCGTTAACCGCGCTGACACTCGATTATCTTGCGCTGTATGCCGAGCTGAAGGAAGCGCAGGAAGGTATCGACTTTGATGATATGGAGCATTTCGCGTATCAGATTCTAACCGCGGAAAACAAGCTGGCCGCAAAACGATACCAGGAACGATTCGATGAAATCATGGTCGACGAATTTCAGGATTCCAATGATCTGCAGAATGCGATTATCAACTTGATTTCCCGCGGCGCAAACATTTTCCGCGTCGGTGACGTTAAACAGTCGATTTACCGATTCCGCGGCGGAAAGCCACAGATTATGCGCGATCTGATGAATGATGTCCGGCCTGAAAATTGTTTTATCCACCTTTCCAGCAATTATCGTTCCAAGCAGATGATCGTCGATTTCAACAACGATCTGTTTCTGCGGCTGATGAACATTCCCGGCTGTTCCGATCAGTACACCGACCATGACTGCGTAAAAACCGGCGCTCCGGCTCAGAAGCAGGATAACTATCCGGTTGAATTCCACGCGTTGATGACCAAAGCGTTAAAGGAACAGGATGAAGGCGCGGAAAATCTCGCCGCCAATCAGATCAAAGCGCAGTACATCGCCCAACAGATCTTAACGATGCACGAAACCTCCGATTTCCGGCAATGGAAAGATTACGTCGTGCTCGTGCGTTCCCACGCGGTCAAATCCCATTTAAAGCAGGCCTTCGATCAGGCAGGCATTCCTTACTACATTGACGCGAAAGCCGGATTCTATCAATCGGAAGCCATGCAGATCCTGCTCTCCTGGTTCCGGATTCTGATCAATCCCGCCGATAATTTATCGTTAACCGCCGTTTTGTCTTCTGACTTTTATCAAGCGGATGACGAGGAATTAGCGCGGCTGACCCTGAAACGAGAACGCCGGCCGATCTTCGAGATTCTGAAGGAAGAACATCATCCGCTGGTCGCCGACCGGCAGCGGCTGAACGACATCGCGCAAAAGCAGGAGTTATGCGCCTTACTGGACGCGTTGTTTCAGATTCATCATTTCTATGAAGAACATTGCACCGCCCAGCAGCGGACAAACTGCGATCTGCTTCGCCAGAAAGCGGAACAATACAGTGCCGAGCATTCAGATTCGCTGACCGGCTTTCTCGCGATGATCGATCAGGTGAGCGAGGAAAAAACCTCCGAAGCGATTCCGGTCGGCAATGAGGACGACGTTGTCAAAGTCATGACCATTCACCAGTCCAAGGGCCTGCAGTTTCCTGTCGTCTTTTACTGGGCAAGCAGCCGGATCGACATTATGGATAAAAAAGAAACGTGCATCGCGGACGCAGATCTGGGCGTCGGTCTGCCGGCGCTGGAGCTGCCGTGGCGTTTTAAGCGCCCGACCGCAATCCGACAGGCGATCGAATACAAAATCACGCTGGAAGAATTGGAAGAAAATATCCGGATTCTCTACGTAGCCCTGACCCGGGCGCAGAATCAGATGATCCTGGTCGATACGGTCAAAGGCGAACTGCCGCATAAGCCGGTAACGATGAACACGCTGCTGGAACGCAAAGGGACAACGGATCTGATTTTATCCGCCATGTGCGAAAATGACTCCCACTTCTGGAAGGTTCGGACAATCGAAGACCGCTGGGAGGTCCAGCAGCTTCAGCGCCGCCGCAAAGAGGTCGTTTCCCTGCCGCGTTATACGGAAGAAAAGCCGCTGCCGGTCACCCTGACGCCTTCGGAAACAGAACAAACTGCGTATATTCCAGCGCTGTTTCCTAAGAGTAAGGCTGTTCGGCCAGCCCAGCGGGGCATCCAGCTGCATGAAGCGGTGGAACGCCTGCCGGAGGGGGAATGGACAGAAAGTCTGATCCGCTCACTGCTTCCGGAAATTAAGCGGGCCGATCTTCTGCTTTTGCTTCAGCTGAACAAGCAGCCGCTATTTGAGCGCTGTCAGAAGATGTCCGTAGAAAAGGAACTGTCCTTCGCGGTTCTTTCCGGCAACGAGTTTATCCAGGGACAGATGGACTATGTAGCGCAGGATGAAAATGAAGTCATTTTGATCGATTTCAAAAGCGACCGCCATGCCCAGGCTAATCAGTTAAAAACGTTGTATGCCCGGCAGATTTCAATTTATCTGCGATGTCTGCACGAAATGATTCCGGATAAAACGATTCGGGCCTATCTGTATTCGTTTGATCTTGATCAGTTCATCGAAATGACGCCTAAAGCTGAATTGGCAGCTGCGTAAAAACAGAACTAAAGAAAAAGCGATCTGATCATCCAGCTTCGCTTTTTTTCATCTTTGTAAACTCAAACTCACAGGAATGAACTATATTTTCCCCAATTCATTAGAATGTCGCCCAGCGCTCAAGGATCGTTTCCTCCAGGGTCATTTAAGCTGTCAGAGAATACCCGCCTTCACCCTGCGGATCATCAAAAATATTCTTTTATCATATTCACATGGATCATAAAAATAAATTATAACATGGAATAGTAACTGTTTTTTAATTTTGAATGATCACTGCGAAATTCATTGTTTATCGTCGATTTTTAACCAAAGCATTCACAAAAAAAGCCAAATAGTATATCACTTTTTCTAATTTGTGCGCGTTTTTGAATGATAACTCTGAATTTCACTGTTTATCGCCTATTTTCAAGAATATCATTCAAAATTAAGCGTAAAAATAAGAGCTAATATTATAACACATTTTAAATCCTTCACACGTTTTTGAACGATTGCACAGAATTTTGTCATTGATCATTAATTTTCGAGGAAATCATTCAAAAAGACCCCGGCTGTTTTCAGCCGGGGATAATCAAATTAACCGATTAAACTATCAATCAAGGACTGCGCCTGTTTCCACGCCGATTCAAATGACGAACGGAACAGGACAACCGGTCCGAAAGTTTCGTATTCCGAAGGTTCAATCGCATGCAGACAATAACTCTTACGGAAATCCGGGAGCTTTTCAAGCAGCTCATCCAGAACGGCAGGCGGCGTCGGCTGGGCAAACCGCTCGATCACCGGCGGATTCTGATCGATCAATTGATCGGCCGTCCCCTTCCAGTTAATCGTAATGCAAGCCTGAGCGCCCACCATCTCCGTGAAATGATGCAGTCCCCGTGCACCGCCGCCGATGAAACCGACATCCGGATATTGAGCCCGGGTCATTGCATAGGTTTTTTTCGCGGCTGCGATGCCGGCCTGAAACAATACATCTGAAGTGATGGCGACCCCCGTTTCCTGTACTGTTGTATGCAGATATTCGTCCAGAATCCCCGTGATATGCGAGTAATAGATCGGAGCCTTCCTGACGCAATGTTTTGTCGCTTCCGTATAAACCCGGCCAACATCCATGGCCTGACGGACCGACATTACCTCCGTCGCATTGATTGGCACGCCCTGAGCCGCCAGAATACCGATCGCTTTCAAGCCTTCTTCCGTAACAGGAATCTTAATCATGATATTCTCGCCTGCCTCACGATTGAACAACCCGGTTTTTACAATCGAATCGCAATCCTCATGGAACGGATCTCCCTGGATACTGACATATCCCCATTGCCCCTGCGATTGTTGATAAAGCGGTAAAAAGAGTTTGGCAATGCGGCCGACCAGCTCCCGCTGTACGGCGATCAGAATCTGATCCCGGGCAACGCCCTGATCCCGCAGCCGCATTATTAACCGCTGAATTTTCGGCAGCTCGCTTTCCCGCTGCATCATCTTCCAGACATACGCCGGATTCTGCGTACAGCCGCACGCGCCTTCCGCCAAGGCCCATTTCGCCTCTTCCTGCGTTACGTTGTTGATCCAGAACCGCGTCGGCGTCAGCTCATTCACTCTGTGAAAATAAGTTTTTTCTCCCATGAACTTCACCCTTTCTCCTGCAGCATCGCCCAGGCTCGTTCGATACCTAAGCGTGGGCTGGTCAGCACCGGCGCTGGCATTTCATTTAGATAAGGAAGCAAGGTGATCATGCTGCCCTGCGCCAGCACAACGACGTCGTTTTCTGCCGCTGCCCGCCGAATCATCGCCAGAACGATCTGGTTGTGCTTATCCACATCCTTTTCTTTCATTAGAATATCCAGAGCCTCCGCCGCCAGATACTCCTGGACAACAACCGCTTTGCCCAGCCGCTGAGCCGTAGTCCGGATCAGATCACAGCTGGGTTTCACCGTAGAGGAGACCGTCGCAATTACGCCGATCCGCGTGCCCAGACTCACCGCCTTTTCCGCCATCGGTTCATCGACTCTCAGCGTGGGAATCGCCGTACACCGGCTGGCAATCGCAAAGGCTTCCCCGACTGAGGAGCACTGGTTGAAGATCAAATCAACACCTAACGATTCCGCCGACTGAACATAACGGCACATTCGGCTGATCACGGCCGGGGTGATCCCGTTGTTCCGCTTGACCTCCGCTAACAAACTGTCGTCGATGATGTTGATGATTTCCACCTCCGGCATGATCTCTTGACACAAGGCTGTCAGATCCTGCAGCGACACGGCGCTGGTATGGATGATCGCCATCTTTTTCATAGAAATTTCTCCCAATAAGCAGACGCTTTGCCGACGCTGCCGAACAGCTCCATCTTGTGCCGGATGACCGCACGTGCCGCTTCAAAACCCTTCGGCATTAAGGTTGAGAACTTAAATTCGCCGGTTTCATTCATGATTTCGTTTAATTTTCGTGAATAAGCAGCCTTGTAATCACTGGCGATGTTGACCTTGCGGATGCCGATCTGACACGCCTGACGAATTTCCTCATCCGGATTATCTGAACCGCCGTGCAGTACTAACGGCACCGGACTGACCTGTTTCAATTCTTTCAACAAATCCAGCTGCAGTTTCGGCACGAAGCCCTCCGGATATAAACCATGCGAAGTTCCGATCGCGACCGCCAGACTGTCGACGCCGGTTTTCGCTGTGAAATCGACAACTTCCTCCGGCCGGGTGTAAGTGATATGATCGACACCGCCTTCATCGGAATAGTTCATAATCCCGATCGTTCCGACTTCCCCTTCGACAGAAACGCCGATTAGATGGGCGAGATCGACAACCGCTTTCGTCTGGCGGATATTCTCCTCATAAGGCAGCTCTGAGCCGTCGAACATGACGGAAGTGAAACCCGCCTGGATCGCCCGCAGAATATCCTGCAGCGTGCGGCCATGATCCAGATGCAGCACAAATGGAATTGGACTTTCCAAAAGCCGTGTGCGGACATAGCTGTAAAATTCAGGGCCGCAAAAGTCAAGCTCATTGACGGCGATCGCAATGATCGTCGGCGCTTTCTGCGCCTCCGCTTCTTCCACGACGCAGCGGAAATTCGCGACCTCAGTGACGTTGAAGGCGCCGGCCGCGAAGTGATGTTCTTCCGCGACGGCTAGAAATTCCTGCATGTTCATTAACATGATAAATCCCTCCTGTTTCTGATCAGAACGTAATGTTGACTTCGGCAACTTCGCCGTCGTCAGCCTGCGTATAATCGATGCCGTAGGCTTCCTGGCTCGGTGTTAAACGACGCTTGAGAACAAACAACGCGACACCCATGATAACGCTGCCGATCACTAAAGCAGCGACGAACCCCAGCGGATTGGTAAAAGTCGGGATAACGAACCAGCCGCCATGTGCGACCGGACTCTCGACGCCCCACATCATGCACAGACCACCCGCAATTGAACCGCCCAGAACGCTGGACAGCACCACCCGCCACAGATCATTCATCGCCAACGGGATAACGCATTCGGTAATCATACATACTCCCATCGGGAAGCAGGCTTTCAGGTTTTCCTTTTCATCATTCGTATAAATCGGCTTGCGGAAAAGCTTGCTCAGACCCCAGGCGATCAGCACGCCCATCGGCGGAATCATGCACGCGACCATGTGGCACGCCTTCGGCCCATAAATTCCATCCGCCAGCATTGCCGTTGTATATAAGGAAACCGTCTTGTTGACCGGACCGCCGAAGTCGAACGCCGAACCCGCCGACATGACGAAGCCGTAGACAAACTTGGAACCGGTTGACAGATTCGCCAAAAACTGCGTCATCGCATCCATGAAATACGCGATCGGCGTCCCCAGCACGGTAAACATCAGCACGCCGCAGATTAGCGAAGCGAAGAACGGAATGATCAGAATCGGCATCAATCCCTTCATCGAATCTGGCAGATGAATGTATTTTTTCATGGCATTGACGACATATCCGACTAAGAACGCGCCGACCAATCCTCCTAAGAAACCTGCCTTGATTTCCGCGCTCACCAAACCGACGACCAGGCCCGGCGCAATGCCCGGCTTATCCGCAATGGAGTAGGATATCGCGGCGCAGATGACCGGAATGATCATCGTGGACATCCCCAGATTGCCGACCTTGTAGATGATGTAAGCGAAACTGCCGACGGCGTCCTTGACATTCGGACCGCCGAGAATGACGCCCAGTGCCTGGCAAAGCCCAGCGCCGACGACGACGGGAACCATGAACGAGATTCCAGTCATGATGTGTTTCTTGATGATTTTCCAATTCATTAAATTCTCCCTCTTTTCTAGTTTTTAAATCTTTCTTTCTGTTGCGGATAACGAGAATTGCTTCCGGTTATTTTCAAATACGCTTTCTTCGTCAAACCTTTCACAGTGAGCTTTTCCGACAGACGCTCTCTTCAGCGGTGACTCTTCAACGTCGCTTCAATCTTCTTCAGGAAGCCTTCCGTGTTGCGCATGACATCTTCCGTCCGGCAGCGTACGACCGGTTTGCCTTTGAAGCGTTCTTCCCCCGTGATCTTGACGTCGACCGCTAACAGCACAACGTCGGCATCCGCAATTTCCTGAGCTGTCAGTTCATCCTCAGCGCCGATCGACCCCTGGGTTTCAATCCGGCAGGGATAGCCGCAGGCTTTGGCCGCTTCGATGATTTTCTTCTTCGTGATGTAGGTGTGTGCGATCCCTGTTGGACAGGCAGTAATTCCGACGATCTTCATTCCGATTCCTCCTTTCTTAAAATATTGACGATTTCCTCAACCGTCCGGGCGTGATGGAGTGTGTCAATCACGTCCTTATCCAATAACAGCTGGGCGACATGGGACAGAAGCATAATATGCTGCGACATATCTACGTCGCGAATCGCAAACATAATAATGCAGCGGACCGGTTTGTCGTCAAACGTTTCCCAGCTGACGTCGGTGCGGGTGCGTCCAATCGCAATGACGCTGCGGTTCACGACCGCGGAACGGCCGTGGGGAATCGCAATCCCATCGCCGATTCCCGTAACGCCTTCCGCTTCGCGGTGAACCAGCTCGTCGATAAACGGCTGTTCTTCCCGGATCACTCCGTTTTCATAAAGCATGCGCGTCATCTGCGTGAATACTTCTTCCTTGGTTCCGGCATTTAAGTCCAGATTGACGTTTTCTTCCAATAATACTTCTCTGATATCCAACATAAGAGTCCCTTTCTTTATTCCTCCAGCGCACGCCGGACTTCCTCAATGTCCTTGGGATCCAGCAGCACGGAAACCGTCACGCTCGGACAGGAAATTTCAAAATCGAGGCCAACGGTCGTTAAGATCAAATCCAGATCTGATACATCCCGGTTCTTGAGCTGCCGTAAGGAGATGACATCGGCAATCTCCAATTCAGGGAAAACGGTCGCTACCCGTTTTTTCAGCAGATGCGACGTTCCGATCCCGGTCGAACAAACCAACAGCACCCGCCGCCGCGGAGTCTTCGGCTCCAGTGCCAACTGGAAATACAGGCAGAGATAACACAGCTCATCCTCGGAAATAAAATGCTTCGGATAATATTTTTTCTTGAGTTCCAGCACTGCGGTTTTCACCTGGGCGTACATTTGCGGAAATTCCGCGATCGTCTTCTCCTTTAACAGGCAGACGATCCGGACGTTATACTGAATCCGCGTGATCATCGAATTGATATGCAGAAGCAGGCTGTAAAATAAGTTGGCGTCCTCGGTGAAGCGGACTTGCGTTTCCGCCTCCATCTGCTGGATCAGTTCCTCGCAGAACGCGAGCACTTCCGGCTGCGTGCTTTGCAGCGTCTGGCCGATCACTTCCCGCTTTGGCAACTCACCTACGCCGCACCCCATAAAGTGTGTGTAAATATACAACAGTTCGTTCGGTGGAAATGTAATCTGCACAGCTTGAGAAAAGGTCTGGACGCACGCCGCGATCTTCTTGTAAATCAGCGGATTGATCAGCTTGGGATCCATAACACCGCCGGGATTGATGTAACGCCGGCTGCGCATCCGCTCCATCGCGATCAGGATGTGCGTAACGATGTTGATGTAGTAAATATCGCCGAGAACGACGCCGATCGCCTCCTCAATCTCACCGACGCATTGTTCAACCTGACGCAAAGACTGTATGCCGTAGATGCCGGCCAGCACCATCCGGTTTTCCTCGTTCAGCCGTGTCGGAAGTTCATTGCGCGGCAACGGATCGAAATGGTGAATTTTGTTCAGCACCCCGGCGACTTCATTGCGGATCGTCAATTCCCGTCCGGTGATATACGTGCCTTCGCGGGTTCGATTTAAGGTCAGACCCGCTTCACGAATCCGCTGTTCCACCGCGGCCAGATCGTTGACAATCGAGCTGCTTCCCACGTAATACTTTTCGGAAAGGCTGCGGATAGTCGTTGGCTGGGGTGCGTTCAGCAGTAAGTCCAGATAAATCCGATGCCGCCGGTCTTCCACGGAATCCCCCGCGCTCAGCCGCTCTCCGCCGTAAATCCAGCGGTTTAACCGGCTGCGGTCCGCATTGCCGCAGTCCAATGCAATGCCCTGGATGCTGCGGGTAAGGGTGTAGCCCAGTGACAAGCCCAGGATTTCAATCCGTTTAAAATCGCGCTGAATCGTTTTGACCGAACAGCCAAACTGCCGGGCCAACTCCGGTCCCCGCAGCGGCTCCGTGTTCGCCGCTAACAATCTCAAAATCTGAAGTTGCCGTTCATTGAGATCTTCCATAGGCATTTCCTTTCTTCGGTTTCATCATAATCAAAGTTTCAAGAAGAAACCATACCAAAACATGTCGCGGTTTCCCGGACAATTTTAGTGCTTCTTCGACTTCTGCTTTCATCATGACGCCCTTGAAACCAGGAAGAAAGCGGTAATTTTTTCCATTTCTTTGCGTGCTAAATTGCATCGTTCATCCCCTGATTCATCGCCCAAAGTATAAAAAAAAGGATTTCCCCCTATTAAGAGAAAATCCCGCATTGCCTTAATAATTCGGCGTCTGCCTTCGCCGATGATCCTGAATCTGAATTACGCTTCCTTCGCTTCCTGAACCTGGATCGTATATTCCGGGTTGGCGGTTTCCAGCAGCTGACTGATCACTTCGCCTGCTTTCTTACGTGCTTCCTCAAGCAGTCCGCCGTCGACGACCTTCCCCTCCATGACTGTTTTCTGTTGCTTGGAGAACGCGGCATAGTCGGAAATACTGATCGGATTAAAGAGATTATTGGATTCATCGTAGACCTCGATGCTCGCTTCATCGACCTCGTGGCTTAAAATCTCCGCCGGCGGCAGCGTGATCGTGATCGTCTTGTCCTGAACGTCGATCTGAACGTCGTCCAGCCGGACGCCGGCCGTGATCTTCCCGTCATACGCCAAAATGAAGCTGGCTTTGGTCAGCGGAATTGTCCAGCCGTTGAGATCGGCGTTTTTCTCAAATTTGCCCATATTGGTGTAATGATATTCCACGGTCGTCAGCTGACTGACGGAACGCAGCTGTTGAAACAAGGTGTCGCTGGTCACCGACGTCTTGCCGGAATGACTCCGCTGCGCCAGCAGGACGCCGCCTAAGAAACAAACCGCCCCCAGAATCAAAGCGACGATGGTGATACTGATCATCTTGCGGATGATCGATTGATTTTGTTTTTTACTCATGATCCTGCCTCCAGCCCGGAATCGACAAAATTTGTCGAACTCTGTCGGTTTCTGTCACTTCCATTATACCACGTCCGCTTTCCTCCCGCTGACGCTTTTGTGTTTGCCGCAAGAAAAAACGGGCATTTCCTACGCCCGCAGCCCCGCTTTGCACAAGGGCGCGTCGTTTTCGGAAATTCCCGTTTTTAATCAATCAGTTTAGTCGTTGAACAGATCGTAAACAGCGCTGACCGGATTCTTCAGCTGGATCGCTTCGATCGTCTTCGCCAGCATGTAGCCGACAGACAACAGCGTGATCTTATCCGTGCCGTTCTTCTTTTCTTCGCTTAACGGAATCGTGTTGGTGATGACCATTTCCTTAATGTAGGAATTCTGAATCCGTTCGATCGCCGGTCCGCTTAACAGGCCGTGCGTGCAGGCGAAGTAAATTTCCTTCGCGCCTTTTTCCTTCAGGATGTTGACGCCGGCAATCAGCGTGCCGCAGGTATCCGCCATATCGTCGACGATGATCGCGGTCTTGCCTTCAACCTCGCCGATCACGTTCATCGCTTCCGCGACATTCGGTTTCGGACGACGCTTGTCAATAATCGCCATTGGCGCGTTCAGGCAGTCGGCCAGACGGCGCGCCCGGGTAGTTCCGCCATGGTCCGGCGAAACGACGACGACATTTTCCAGATTCTTGGAACGGAAATACTGGCCGATCATCGAAACGGCGCTCAGGTCGTCAATTGGAATATTGAAAAAGCCCTGAATCTGAGTCGCATGCAGATCGATCGTCACGACACGATTTGCCCCAGCGGTCTGAAGCAGATCCGCAACCAGCTTCGCGGTAATCGGCTGGCGCGCACGCGCTTTGCGGTCCTGACGCGCATAACCGTAATACGGCATGATGACTGTGATTTCACCCGAGCTGGCGCGCTTGCAGGCGTCGATCGCGATCAGCACTTCCATCAGACGGTCGGAAACCGGCGAACATGTCGACTGGACGATATAAACGGAACGGCCGCGAACTGTTTCCTCCGGCTCCACCATAATTTCTCCATCGGCAAAATGCTTAACAGAAATCTTTCCCATTGGTAAGCCCAGGTATTCTACGATTTCCTGAGCCAGTTCAACACTGCTGGACAGTGCGAAGACAATTGCATTCTCGATCATGTTTTCTCCTTTTATTTTTTCTCTTTGTTTTTGTAGATAAGACCATAACCCGGCTTGTTTTCCTGGCGTACGCGACCGATGGCCATATCCCCGTCCGGCACATCCTGAGTCGCGGTCGATCCCGCGGCGACGACGGCGTTTTCCCCGACCGTGACCGGCGCGATCAAATTGACGTTGCTGCCGATAAAGGCTCCGTCCTTGACAACTGTGTGGAACTTGTTTTTCCCGTCGTAGTTGACGGTGATGACGCCGCAGCCAATGTTGACTTTCGATCCGATCTCGCTGTCGCCCAGATAGGTCAGATGCGCGCAGCGGCTGTCGAAGCCGAACTTGGTGTTCTTAAACTCGACGAAGTTGCCGATCCGGTTCTTACTGTCAATCTCACAGTTCATCCGCAGATGGGCATAAGGACCGATTTTGACCTCGTCATGTACGATGCTGTCGGTGATGCGCGAGCTGTCGACCGTGCAGTTCTTTCCGATCACGGCGTTAACCAGAAACGACTGCGGAAGGATTGTCGTCCCGTCGTTGATCACCGTGTTGCCCTCCAGATAGACGTTCGGATACAATGTGACGTCTTTGCCCAAGACGACGTCCGGTCCGATATACGTGCTGTCCGGATTGATCAGCGTGACGCCTTCCTCCATCCAATGTTCGTTGATCCGCTTCTGCATCCAGCGGGTTGCCTGCGCCAGTTCTTTTTTGTCGTTGACGCCGCTGGCTTCAAAGCTGTCCTCGACAATCTTGGCCTTCACGCCTAACCCATGGCGATTGAAGATCTCGACTAAATCCGTAATGTAATACTCCTGCTGCGCGTTGTCATTGCGGATTTCCTCAAGATGCTTGAATAAAGCCTGATTGTCAAAACAATAGATGCCGGTGTTGATTTCCGTGATTTTCCGCTGTTCTTCCGTGCAGTCCTTGAATTCCACGATCTTCTCAATCATGCCTTCAGCGTTGCGGATAATCCGGCCGTACTGTTTCGGATCGTCCAGCACTGCCGTTAACACGACCATACCGCACTGATCCAGGGCGTCCAGCATTCCCTGATAGGTTGCGCTTTGAATGCAGGGACAGTCCCCATTGACGACTAAGGTTTTTCCTTCTGCCTGACTCAGAACCGGCGCGGCCTGCATCACCGCATGACCGGTACCCAGCTGCGGGGATTGAAGCACAAACTCACACTGTCCGCGCATCGCGGCTTCCACCTGTTCGTGGCCAAAACCAACAACGGTTACAATCTTGTCAACCTGAATTTTTTTCAGGTTGTCAAGGATATGCCCCAGCATTGGTTTCTGGCAGACCGGGTGCATCACCTTCGGCAGCTCAGAGTGCATGCGTGTACCCTTGCCCGCCGCCATAATAATTGCAGATTTCATTATCCATCGTCCTCCATAGTCTATTTTACTCAAACTCGCCCTTTAAAAAAAGCCTAAAGTGATGTTTTTTCCTGGGATTTCCTTTTTTTTACAGTTATTTACAGCGGGTTTCGGAATTTCGTGCCTCGCTTTTCAAATGTAGGGGCTTTCATTCAATTTCAAAGCGCTTCTTCCCTGAAAACAGAACCTGAAAATCGTTCAGGCAATCACGACTGGAATTTAACTAAAAGGCAAAAAGAATCTGCGGAAAGGCTGGATCAAAGAAAAATGCAGGCTTCCGCAGAGTCCTGCATTCAAAGTTCAGTGTCCCTATTTATTGGTGCGAACGATTCATCCAGCCGGGTTCCTCCTGCGGCCGCAGCTCCGTCTTACGGATAAACGCCGCTTTTTTTCGCATCACCGCCGCGCCTTTTTCCAATAGCTCCGGATCGCGTGTCAGCGCGAACACCGTGGATCCGCTGCCCGACATCAACGCCCCGTCGAAGCCCAGCCCCAGCAGATCCCGCTTGATCGTCGCAATCTGCGGCACCAGCTTAAACGCGCTCTGTTCCAGCGTGTTGCCCAGCGACTGAAGCACGCCCTCATAATCGTTGGCGATCAAAGCCTGGCGCATCTTGCGGCAGTCAGGATGTTCAGCGCAGCTGAAATCCAGCGTTTCAAACGCCACCTTTGTGGATACTCCCTTGTACGGCTTCACTAACAACAGATAAAACGGCGTATGCACGCGGAAATGTTCCAGATTCTCGCCGATGCCGGTCACAAACGCCGGCCGGCTGCGCAGGCAGAACGGTACGTCCGCTCCGACCTTCTTGGCAATTTCGACCATCTTCTCATTATCCATTCCCAGCCGCAGCATCTTGTTCAGCGCCCGGATCGCCGCCGCCCCGTCGGTGCTGCCCCCGGCCATTCCGGCCTGCGTCGGAATGTGCTTCTGCAAGGTAATCTCAAAGTTCTCCTTGAAACCATACTCCTCGCGAAGCAGCTCAATTGCCTTCACAATCGTATTCCGCCGGTCTAACGGAAGATACGGCACATTGCTGTGCAGGCGCAGCTCGTCGCTGAATTCAAAGTTCAGCGTATCGTAGAGATTCACCGGCGCCATGATCATTTCCAGTTCATGATACCCATCCTCACGCCGGTATACGACATCCAGACACAGGTTAATTTTCGCGTAAGCTCTTTGTTTCATACGTCACCTCATACAGATCAAGAAACTGATCCAGCGTCATCGTTTCCGCCCGCAGCGAAGGTTCCAGTCCGGCTTCGCTCAACAGCCGGGTAGCTTCATCCTTGTCCTGCAGATATTCGCGGAAGTTGTTGTAGAGCGTCTTGCGGCGCTGTTTGAAGCATCCTTTGACCAGCGCGAAGAACTGCGCTTCATCCCGGGCGGTGCGCACAGGCTGCCTGCGGGTAAACTGCACGACGGCCGAGTCCACGGCCGGGCGGGGATTGAAAATCGTCTTGGGGATTTTCATTACCGTCTGAACCTGGTATTGATACTGCACGATCACGCTCAGCGCATTGTAGTCCTTTGTCGAAACCGCGGCGGTAAAGCGGTCGGCGACTTCCTTCTGCATCATGACGGTAATCACCGGAATATCCGCCTTGCTTTCAAAGATTTTAAATAAGATCGGAGTCGTAATATAATACGGCAGATTCGCGCAGACCAGAACCTGATTCCACTGTGTTTTCAGCTTCTCCACCGTCGCGTTCAGGTCCGCTTCCAGAAAGTCCTGATGAACGACCTCGACATGCGGATAATCGGAAAGCGTATCGGCCAGCACCTCGATCAGGCGGTCGTCGATCTCAAATGCCAGCACCTGACCGGCCACTCTCGCCAGCTGTTCCGTCAGAGCGCCGATGCCCGGGCCGATCTCGATCACAGCGCTGTGCTCATCCGCATGGGACAGCCGCGCGATCTTTTCCACGATTCCCGGCTCGATAATAAAGTTCTGACCAAAATTCTTTTTTGCGTACAGATCATATTTCGCTAAGATTTCATTCGTTCTCGCCATGGTGGCGATCGGCTTATTCATCGGCGTCCCTCCCTTCTTCCAGCATCGCTTTTGTGACTTTCAGCAGATTCAGACGCTTCCACAGCGTCTTGGCATTGGCTTCGCCGACATGCCATCGGTTTCCGACTTCCTTGCGCCGCTGAGCGCTGTCCGGCAGGCCGGTTAAGCCCAGTTCCACAAACTCTGACCAGCTCAGCGTATTTTCCCCGGCCGATTCATAAGTCAGGCAATGCTCCAAGGCTGCCAGAATTTCCTGTTTTCCGGCATGTTCCACACCGACCTTCCGCTTGCCGCGCACAATTTCCCATGCTTTGCCTGAGGGCAGAAACGCATTCTTGCAGCCCGGCACCGCGCTGTTGATTCGCTGGCGGATCTGATCGCCCGGAGTATCCGGATCGGTAAAGATAATCACGCCGCGGGTCTTTGCCCACTGGCGGACCTGATCCAGCGTGGCTTCCGTCAGACCGGTGCCGCTGGTTTCCAGCGTGTCCACATCCAGCCAGCGTTTTAAATTCGCCGTATCTTTTTTTCCTTCAACAACGATGATTTCCTTGATCTTCATGTTTGTTCCTCATTCCGATCTTTATTTTATCATAGTCTGCAATAACCACCAAACAGGAAACGAAAATAAACCAGGAATGACCCTATTTTCCCATGTTCTTCCCCGACTTAAAAAAGGATTATCTCCAAACCCCATTAGCAATTCAGAAATAACGCCGGCAACTTTCTCCGAGTTTTACCGAGAAGTTTTATCCGCACACAATCTCCCTTATTCTTTAGGAACCATTCCGGAAACGCCGGCTAAATAATTCCTATTCCATTGAAAATGTAAGAATTTTTTATCTTATTTCGGGAATTAAGACAGGAAATTGTATTGTAAAAAGTAAGCGTTTACATTATACTGAAATCAGAGTGAATGACTTATAGAAATGGGAGGATGCCCTATGTCAAGAAGAAGATCGGCGCCGCTGGCTTTGCCTTAAAAGGGACTTTTTTGTTTGGACTGGTGGCAGGATTCAGGGAAAACACACGCCTATCCTTCAAAAAACAAACTGTCTTCCGTCGGCAAGACGGACTTCAATCCTGTTTGACAGAGTGTTCATGAAATCCTTCGCTTGGGAAACTCCGGCGGACAGGATCAGATTATCTTTTAAATTCAGGAGGAAATATGAAAAAATTATTCACTGTTTTACTCGCCGCGTTTGTTTTAATCGGTCTGACCAGCTGCGGCAACAAGAACGGCGGCAAGGATGAAAACATCGTCGTCGTGTATACAGGATCAAATCAGGCTATTCTGGACTTACTGGAACCTGCGTTTGAAGAAGCAACAGGCATCGACGTTCAGTTCGTTTCCTTTGCTTCTGCGGAAGGCTTCGCGAAAGCCCAGGCGGAACGGGATGATCCGCAGGCAGACGTCATGAACTGCGGCGGATGGGCGGAAATTCATTCCGATGAAGATCTGTTTATCCCTTACAAAAACGCTCATTTTGATGAATATGATCCAGCGGTTACCGATCCTTCTTATTTATCTCAATGCAATAATGGCAACACTTCCGTTTTAATTTATAATACCGAATTATGTCCGATTGAAATCACCGGCTATGAAGACCTGTTAAATCCGGCATTAAAAGGACACATCGCGATGGGCAACGCAATCAAATCCAATTCCTCTTACTATCATCTGGAAAATATGTTGTTAGCGATGGGCTCCGATCCGGAAAATCAGGGCGTCGATACTGAACAGGGCTGGGAATTCGTAGAAAAATTCCTGGAAAATCTGGACGGCAAGATTATCGATTCTTCTTCCGCCGTATATAAAGGGGTTGCCAGCGGTGAATATTGGGTCGGTTTAACCTATGACGTCGGCGCGCTGACGATTATTAACGACGGCGCGACCAATGTCAAAGCGGTCTGCATGAAAGAAGGCGTCGTCACAAAGACCGGCGGTCCGGGCATCTTAAAGAACTGCAAGCATCTGGACAACGCAAAAGCCTTCGTCGATTATGTCACTTCGAAAGAATGGCAGGAAATCGCCGTTACCGTTCCAGGTCAGATGACGTTAAGAACGGATATCGAAATTCCTGAATACAACGATATCGGCCTCGCTGATGCAAAGATTCTGGACTGCAACTCAGACTGGACGGCGAAGCATAAAGAAGAAATCGTAGCCAAATATCAGGCGCTGCTGGAAAAAATGAATTTCGGCAATAACTAAACTGCAAATGAAAAAACTGGAATAAGGTCATACCGGATGCGTCCTCCGGGATGAAATGCGTCCGATGAATTATTCCAGTTTTTTGCTTGGATAAGGAGAAATAAGTTATGAGTATTACGATCAATATTGAGCATGCCAAGAAGGCATACGGAAAGAATGTAGTAATCGAAAATTTATCGGCTCAAGTCAAACCCGGGGAATTCTTCACATTGCTCGGGCCTTCCGGCTGCGGAAAAACAACGCTGCTGCGCATGATCGCCGGATTTAATACGATTGAGGGCGGCGAGATTAAATTCGATGATCGTGTGATCAACAACCTGCCGCCGCATAAACGCAACATCGGTATGGTGTTCCAGAACTACGCCGTCTTCCCGCACATGAGCACCCGCGAGAATATTGCGTTCGGTTTAAAGGAACGGAAGGTTCGGGAGCCGGAGCTGTCCAACCGTGTCAACGAAGTGCTGGATAAGGTGCAGATCCGGGAGCTGGCCGAGCGGATGCCTTCCAATATGTCCGGCGGGCAGCAGCAGCGCATCGCTTTAGCACGCGCGATGGTCATCAATCCCGACGTCCTGTTGTTCGACGAACCGCTGTCCAATCTGGACGCCAAGCTCCGCGTGGAGATGCGCAGCATCATCCGGCATATTCAGCAGCAGGCCGGCATCACAACGATTTATGTCACGCACGATCAGGAAGAAGCGCTGGCGATTTCCGACCGGATCGCCGTCATGTATAAAGGGGAAATCCAACAGATCGACGAACCGGTTAAAATTTACCGCAAACCGAAGAATCTGTTTGTCGCCACATTTATGGGACAGACGAACATTCTCGACGTCGACATCGACAATCAGGATGTCGCTATCTGCGGGACTAACGTTCATTATCATTTCGACCGCATCGCCAATCAGAACCATGTCCATAAAGGCAAGCTTGTCGTCCGGCCGAACGACTTCACCTTCGCGGATCAAGGAATTGAGGGCACGGTCGTCGACCGGATTTTCTTCGGCACAATCACAACCTATACTCTGAACACGAAAATCGGCGAGCTGGTCGTCACGCGCGATGTCAACGAACACATGAAGGAAATCGGGGAAGTTGTACATCTGGATATTCCGGTTAACGTCGTCAACGTATTTGAAGCGGAAGGCCATAATCTTTCGATCATGGGGGACGTTGGCTGATGAGAATGAAATTTACCCGCGATCATTTCGCCTGGAACGTTCTGACATTAACCTCCTTCAGCATCTTCGCCTTCTTCTTCCTCTTTCCGTTGTTCAGGCTGATCTTCGGATCCATCTGGACAGGCAGCGGTTTTAACCTGGAGCCGTTCAAGCGGTTCTTCGCCACCAAGTATTACATGCAGGCGGTCATCAACAGCTTTAAAGTTTCGACCGTGACGACGATCATCGCGATCTGCACGGGAACGGCCTTTGCCATGATCATGCGTTATTATAAGATCAAAGGGAAGAAGCTCGTTGATATCTTATTATTAGTCTCCACGATCACACCGCCGTTCTTAGGTGGTTACAGCTGGATTTTACTGTTCGGCCGGGTCGGCTGGGCGACGAAATTCTTCAACAACTTATTCGGCGTGACACTGCCGGGCATCTATGGTTTCTGGGGCATCGTCTTCACGTTTGTCTGTCATTCAACGATGACGATGTATATGTATATTTCCGGAGCATTAAAAAATGTCGATTCGACGTTGAATGAAGCGGCCGAGAATCTGGGATGTTTCGGTTTACGGCGAATCATTAAAATCATCATCCCGCTGATTCTTCCAACCGTTTTGTCCACGGCGTTGTTAACCTTTATGCACTGCTTTGCGGACTATGGCACGGCGGCGTTGATCGGCGAAGGCTACAACGTTATGGGGACGTTGATCTACACGGCGTTCTTAGGCGAAGTTTCCCGTGATGCCACAATGGCGGCGGCAATGGCTTCGATCACCTTGATTTTCACGACGCTGTTGTTCGTAATTCAGCGCTGGATCGCTTCCCGGCGTGTCGTAGAAATGAATTCCCTGCATCCGATTGAGCAGAAAAAACCGAAGGGTCTGGTTGCGGTTGCCGCGCACTTCTATATTTATCTGATGACGTTGTTAGCGGTGCTGCCGATTTTCATCGTTGCGTACAACTCGTTCCAGAAGGTATCCGGCTTCCTGTTCCTGCCGGGTTATTCCCTGGATTCCTACCGGATCGCCTTCCAGCGCCTCGGTTCATCGATCCAGAGAACCTATGCTTACGGTTTAGTGGCGATCGTCATTATCGTCATTATCGCCGTCATTATCTCGTATGCCAACGTCCGCCACAGCTCGGCGCTGACGAAGACGGCGGATACATTAACCGTCTTCCCGCTGGTTGTTCCGGGTACAGTCTTAGGTATCGCAATGGTTCTGGCTTTCAACGGCGCGCCGTTCTATCTGAACGGAACCGCCGCCCTGGTCATTGCCGTCTGGGTTATCCGAAGATTACCTTATACCATCCGATCGACGACCGGCGTTCTGCATAATATCTCCGTTTCTGTTGAAGAAGCGGCGCAGTCGCTGGGCGCCAATCCTTTCCGTACCTTTGTCCGGGTCACGTTCCCGATGTTGTTCTCCGGGGTTCTGCCTGGCGCGCTGTTAAGCTTTATCTCAAGTATTACGGAGCTCTCGGCGTCCTTGATGATTTATAACTTCCGGACCGTCACGATGTCGATCAAGATCTACACTGAGATCTGCAAGGGCAACTTCGGCGTTGCTTCCGCGATGTCCACGATTTTGTTGATGTCCGCGGTGGTCGTGCTCGGCATCCTGTTTAAGGTATCCAAGGGGAATTACGAATTCACGCTCTAATTTCCAAATTCTGTTCTCTTCACGTAAAAATGCGCAAGTCCTGCGCATTTTTTCATTCTCAAAAATAGTGAACGGTTTTACTTCTTTCCCGAGGTCTGTTTCATTTTCACGACCGCATGCTTCCCACTGAAGGCGACGCCATATTTAAATATGGAAATCACGCCCCGTGTGATCATTTCCGTATCATATCGTCGTTCTTCAATCTGTTCCAGCGCGGCTTCGGCTAAAGTATGAAGTTCTTGTTCGGAAGCTTTGTTTGCCGCTTTGAATTCGATCAAAATACCAGGATCCTGCTTCATTTTCGGCATCAGCTGGATATCGTAACGGCCTTCTCCTGATTCACGGTTCGAGGTAATATCGTAACGATGATCCATCATCGCACACAAGCCCAGAACAAGACCATGGTAAAAACTTTCACCGACAGTGTCATAATAACTGGCCGATTGCATCAACAGCTTTGACATCTGCGTCTGCAGCTGCTGCGCATCTTTCGTATAGAGTGCTTCCTGAATGGAAATTGCGGTAGATTGAGGAATCAGCGTCGTCATTTTCTGCAGGATTTCCTTGTTATAAACAATTGTGATTTCCCGGTTTGGCAAGGCGACTTCACACATAAAGTCACCGCTGAATGAAAAATCAGTTTTTACCACCTTCAAATAACCGGCGACTAACAGAAAACTAAAAACAGACGAAGGATTATCTTTAATCTGAGGATAAATAACGTTCGTATCAATATAGGTTAATAACGATTGTCCCTGCAGTAAACTCTTAAGCTGATCCATAAGCTCATCCTCCGCCAGACTTAACACCTCGCCAATAATGTCGTTGCTTCCGGTCGCCTGCCAGAACGCCCGCGGCTGACAATCATTGCTGAAATAGTTAATGACTGACCAGGGATTAAAAATATCAGTATTCCCAAACCGATATCCGTCATACCAGGCGCAAATTTCATCAACCCGGTCCGACATACCTTCGCTCTCTGCCATGGCCCGGACTTCATCCGGCGTAAAACCGAAATATTCGCTGTATTTCGTATCCAGTATGGAATTAATTTTCAGATTGTTTAAACCGCTGAAGATGCTTTCTTTAGCTCCCCGCAGAATACCAGTCAAAAAACCATAAGAGAGATGTTTATTATCTTTCAGACCTCCGGAAAATAAATTGCGCATAAATAAAATAACTTCATCGTAGAAACCACGCATGTAGCCCTGTTGGATTGGCGTATCATATTCGTCGATGATGATGATGGGCGGAATTCCATAATGTTCATCCAGCATTTGAGACAGATTTCCAAACGCTGTCATCATATCCGTTTTGTCCGCACGGTCTTCGACAACTTTTCGATAGTATGCTTTTTCATATTCACTGCATTGACTGCTGGTTAACAACTCAGAATGACGTTCAAATTCTTTAATAATGATTTTACTGATATGCTGATAGGTTTCTTCCCATGTATTCCGTTTAATATCTTTAAACGTCACAAAGATGACTGGATATTTCCCCTGAGCTTCACGATACGCCTGACCGCAAGCCCAGATTTTCTTATCTTTGAAATAAATCGACGTGTCTTCTTCCGTTTTTTCAAAGAAGGTACGAAGCATGTCCATATTCAGGGTTTTGCCAAAACGCCGCGGACGTGTAAATAAGGAGACCATCGGCCGTTCGTCCAGAAAATCCTTTATCATTAAGGTTTTATCCACATAATAATATTGTGTGGAAGCAAGCCGGTAATCGGAGATCCCTACCGGCATCGGCAGATTTTTCATCTTCTTCCCCTTTTGATAAGTCCCGTTTTTTACTCTTAAGTCTGCCGGCTTTTCAGCATCGCAGGGAATTCTCCAGATTTTCCCAGATTTAACTGTGCCCGGAATTCTTCCCTTATTGCATAAGGTGGAAACTCTTCGTTCAGTAATTCCCCACTTCTGCGACGCCTCTTTAACGCTCATGGTTTTCATGTGACAAATCCCCCCTTGCCTTCTATTAGCCTCATTATACATGATTTTATCTTTCAGTACCAATTGATCAAGAACAATATCATATTATCTTTGATATTGTTCTTTTAATTTGTTCTTTTTGAATCTATTATTCCCCAAGATCCGATTTCCATCCGAATCAACAACTAAACTAATTTCAAAAAGCCACGTGCTGAAAAGTCAAATCGAGAATTCTTTGTTATCATTAGATCAATCGAAGGAGGAATTCACAATGTATACATGGGAAGCAATTCAGGAAGCTCTTGACCGGATCGAACAAGAACTTCCTCGCGGAATCAAAACGGAATGGCTGGCAGAACAAGTTTCCTTATCCCCTTTCTATTTTCAAAAACTATTTAAACGTCTTGTTCATAAATCAGTTCAGGAGTACATCAAACTGCGCCGGTTATCCAGAGTCATCGAGGAACTGAATCAAGAGGATCGCACTATTACAGAAATTGCTTATGACTACCATTTTTCAAGCCCTGCGAATTTCACCCGGGTATTTAAAGAAACTTACAGCATCACGCCCGAAGAATATCGTAAAAAGCGGCCTCGGTTAAACACGATGATCAAGCCCGACATTGCCCTGACTTACAAAGACCTCGATGAAAATATTCCTATCTTAATCGATGACCTACTTCTGGAAATCAGAAGAGAAACGTTGGAAACGGAAGAAACTTATCTTGGATTCTCAACGCTTGTTGATACTGCGAAGCAGATTCCGATGGGAGAAAGTACGGGCATCGATATTCCCGGTCAATGCTGGACCCGTTTTCATCAAGAAAAATCAAAACTGAAAACCGTGATTAATCCTGATTTTGAAATGGGCATGTCGTATGGCGCCGATCCGGTAAAAGGTACTTTTCATTATTTCACCGGAGCATTGTACCCAATGCCGCAAGAGATCTCAGAACCTTATGTAATCCAATCATTGCCGCCTGGAAATTATATTGTATGCCGCATCGAAGCTGAGAATTTTGAAACCTTGGTTTGCGAGGGCTTGGATAAAGCGGCGAGCTATCTTTTGAATACCTGGCTTCCTTCCCGGTCTCTGGAAATTGAACCGTTCTCCGCTGAGAAATACAATTTGGCTGAAACGGAGGACATTTCGATGGAGCTTTGGGTTAAGTTGAAAGAACCAACCATGAACTGATCAAATTGAAAATCAGAAACAAGGCCGCAGACCGCATGACCTTGTTTTTTTAGTTCCTGATCTTCATGCTTCCAGCTTTTCCAAGATCAGAAAAAAAGAAGTTCTCCGCCGACTGTCTAAATCCCGGACAACTTCTTCATTGAGTATTTCATTCAGGCTAAAGCGCTCCCCGTTTAGCCTGAATTTCAAGCCATCTTCCGATCAGAATCAAACTGGCAAGCGACAAGCCGATCCAAAACGCTCCTGACTGTAAAAACGGCAAGGCCTGTGCCGACGCCCCGGCCGCGCCCAGATTGACGGCGAAGAAGCCGAAGAAAAACCAGGATGATCCTTTATCCGCGTCATATCCGGACCCAAACGTCAAACTATATGCGACAAACACCAGCGTGGCGCAGAGTGAAATCCCGACGGCCTTCCAGGTCAGCGGCAGAGCCAGGCTGCCGAAGGGAATGAACAGCTGCATTCCCAGGATGATCAGATCCATAATCCACAGACTGCCCAGCACAAAGCCCTGTGCGATCAGCTGACCTGCCAGCCGTTTTTTCCGCGCGGCCGGAAACAGGTTCAATGCGTAACCTCCGCTTTGAAACTTTTTCGTCAGCTGCCAGCTGGCCGCAAAATCGCCGACAAAGAACACCAGATAAACATAACTTCCGTGCAGAAAGACCAGGAAGACCAAGGCCACCAGGAGTTGAAGACCCTGATCCCGGGTGCGCCGGCGTTGATTTTTGCCATGCAGCCTGATTTCCGCCAAATCCAGAATTCCGCGCAGCTGCTCAGAAATTCTCGGGAATTCCAGCTTATCTAAAGAATCCTGCTTCTCTTTTCCAATCAGTTCGATACGGGTTAATCCGATCGACATCACCAGCACGAACGCCGCGGCCAAGATTAACGAGGAAGACAACGCTTTATCACTAAATTCCAGCGCGCCGATGACAACGACTAAAATAAGCGCATTGTAAATCATCGCGGTTTTCCAGGTGCTGAGCGCTTGTTTTTCTTTTTCCCAGCGCAGGATAATCCAGCCATACATCGCCCAGAAAACAACAGCGGTCCACGCCAAGACCCCGGTCAAGCCCGGACGGCGCACATTCATCACCAGACCGCAGCCACCGACTAAGCCGATCCAGGTCATCGTTACTGTAAAAAGCAGAATAATCTTGCGATCCCGGTTGGAAAGCGGCAGCGTCTCCAGCATCCTTCCGCTGGTTCCCTCCTCGCCATCGCGCCAGTCCAGCATTTTATTCGTAAAAACAAGCGCGCCGGACAACAACGGAAACAAGGCAACCGCTACACTCCCCGAAGTCAGAACCAGGGAAAGGACGACCACTCCCAAAAGACCGCCGTTGCACTGAAACCAATACCCCCAGGCCAGCCGCAGCCGATCAGAGTTCTTCATACGTCAGATCCTGCGCCAACATGATTTCTTCCAGCGTCGCGGGGGTAAAGACTACCGGAAGATGCCGCAGCTGCGCCGCATGGGTGCACATACCTTCCCAGCCGGTCTCCGTCGGTTTCGGTTTCAGCACAAAATCTTTCATTTCCTTCGGTATTTTTCCTTCACAGCGGAAATGCTGCCAGTTCTCCATCAAAATTTCCTTGGAAGCGGAGAACTTCACATGGCCGTTTTCCAGACAGGTCACATAATCCGCGATTTTATCCAGATCCGCCGTATTGTGCGTGGAAAATAATAACGAATGATCCTCCTGCTGCATGAACTCATATAACAGATCCAGCACTTCCCGCCGGGACACCGGATCAAGATTCGCCGTCGGCTCATCCAGAATCATCAGCTTGGGATGATGCGATAAAGCGAAGATGATCGAAAGCTTAACTTTCATCCCCGCTGAGAATTCGCCGAACGGTTTGCCCAACGGCAAGCGGAACCGGTTGAGCAGCGTATGATACAGAACTTCGTCAAACTGATCATAAAACGGTCCAATCCGGCGCATCAGCTTCATCGCATGGTAGGAATCCGGAAATACAAACCGGTCGCTGACCACGCCCAGCTGATTTTTAATCTGCCTTTCATTCTGATCCATCCGCATCCCCAGTAATTTGCAATGCTGAGCACGCGCGGGCGTACTGTCCAGCAACGCTTCAATCAGCGTCGTTTTGCCAGCTCCATTGCGGCCGATCAAACCCATAACATAACCACACGGCAAATCAAAATGATCGATGAAAAGATCAAAGTTCGGATAATGCACCCGCAGATTCTCTGCGGAAATTGCGTTTTCAATCATGACTTCTCCCTCTTTTCCTGAATTACAGTTTTTTGTGCCTGATCAAACAAGGTCTGGATCTGCGGCAGCGTGAGTCCCAGCTTCAATCCCTTATCCAGCGTCGCCTGGAATTCTTCAATCAGCTGCGCTCCCGCCTGTTCCTGCACTGTTTGAACATCCAATGAACAAACAAAGCAGCCTATGCCCTGACGGGTTTCGATCATGCCCGCTTGTTCCAGATCATCATACGCCCGTTTCACGGTGATGATCGCCACCTGCAGCTGTTTCGCCAGCTGGCGGATTGAAGGCAGCTGTTCCTGCGGCCGCAGCTGTCCCTGACAGATTGCCGATCGAATCGCGTTTTCGATCTGCAGATAATTCGGATCATTTGAATTGGAACCCAGAAGTATGCGCATAGGTCTCCCTCCACTGTTATTATAGAATAGACACAGTTGATTTACAATAGATACAACAGAATATTATCTATGCTCATTCAATAATCACTTACACGAGAAAGAAACAAGCAGCATTAAATCATTATGTATAAGAATTTGCAGCATCATCATGACTTTATGCTAATTTATAATCCATGAAATTCCATGCCAATTTCTGAAATATATTATAGTTAAATTCTTATTCCTAGGGTAGGAAGAGAGAAGGACATACGAATATTTAAATCCAATTTATCTTTTTGTTCATATCCTTTTTCAAATCAAAACACCAACATAAAACATCATATATAAAAGCCTTTAATTACGTTTCTAATTCTCTTATTTCGAAAGCTTTTTTAGTTTGAAAAGAGTAAAAGACACTAACAACGAAAACCTATAATCGCTTGGATATGCGCAAGAAAAAATTCTAAGATGTAATTCACCTCGATGTTCTCCGGATATCTTTACGGCCTTCCGTTTCCCATTAAAAATTTTAAGATGTAATTCACCTCAATGTTCTCCCTTTGATAAGTGAATAGTTTGTGGAAATTATCATCCTCATTTTAATCGTTTAGCGCCCCAGGTTCAAATAGATCTCCAGTTCTTGATAATCGTTGAATTCCACGATATCGGAGGTGATATATGATAATGTCTCCGACCACTCAGGCAATGAATATTGTTGCTTTTCAGAGAATGCTCCGAGATAGCTGAGCGCCACTTCCCGATAATCCGGACAATACCTGAGCTCTGATATAAACGTATTTAACTTCTTCGCTGTAAATTCAAGCAAATCTGCCGTCACTGCATATTTTTCAGGATTTAATCCAAAATGAATTTCATCCGTTTTCTCATCTAACTCCCGGTATTCCTTCGTCATTTGAAGGCCCTGCTTGATGCCAAAACCTAAGGTTAGCATTTGGCTGATCAGGATAACAACACAGCCGAAAATAAGTTTTTCCACAGACTTCATCGAACTTGGATTCATCATTCCTTTTTCTTCTATAAAGGCCGTCATAAAACCGAAGCAGCTGCCCAGGACAAAAAACAGACTCAACAACAGAAAGATTAACGTCCAATTTTTCAGACGGACTTTCCATAACTTACACTTTGTCTTATCCGCCCATTCGGATGATGGATAAAGATCCTGATGAATCCGTAAAATTCGATAAGAAGCTGGATGGAAAATCTCATTCAGTATGAATTGAAAATTCAACCTGAAATCATCACGGATCCTTGATTTAAATAAGCCTAAAGCATAATCTTGGTCTGCGATTTCATCTTTTGACCAAAAAATGATCTCTTCTCTCTCTTTAAACGGCTTTCGTTTCAGCCATGGGGTTTTCATCATTCCCTGGATAACAATGCCTTCTTCTTCCCCCTCGTTCAGCAGCGTCATTAAATTTTCCAAAGCGTCCAGCGCGGTCGTTTTTTCCAGATCCGCTACCGCGATATAATCACTGGTATCCTTGTCCAGAGCTTTGATCAATTCCAACTTACGGCAGGAATTATTGAAAAATATATAGGAAATTGAAAGATCATTTTCCGCTTCTTGCCGGATAAAATCACGAACCGCCGAATCCGCCCTTTCCTCGATCATCAATATAGAAATCTCAACCTTGATCTTCCCTGAAAGCTGCTTCAGTATTTTAAGACCATCCTGATTTTTCTTCACTTCTTTTGAACAATACATCAGAACTAATAGTTTTTCCATTTTCGTTTTTCCTCCTGCTTCATTTTTTGCCAAAGTGACCAGGATAAACCTGATTTCTCTGAAATCTGACTTGGAAATCGACTTCGAATCTTCTTCATTACCGCATAAGCAACCAGACTGATTCCGCTGATACCGGAAAGCAGCGCGCCGGCTTTCAATCCGGGCGTACAGTAGCTAAAAACAATTGTATGATCCCCTGCTTCTACCGGAATGGTCATGAACATGTAATTTCCCTTGATAATCTCTGTTTCTTTGCCATCCACCTTTGCTTTCCAGCCGCGGCTGTAAGGAACACTCAAGCATAAATATTTATCTTCCGACAAATGCAATGTTCCGGTAATTTCATTGTTGTCCATTGCTTCGATTGTCAAGGGTTCTTCCCTCAATTCCTCAACCGCAGCCGCATAACCCTCCAGTGATACCGCGTAGATCTCGATTGTCTTCAAAGAATAAACACCCGCCTGACTGAACGTGATCGTACATTGCCTTTCATAGCCTTGGCTTATTCCTAAATCAAACAAATAATCTTCCCGCTCCAGATACCAGGTATATTCGGGTGAGGAACACTTCGCCGGGGATTGCCCGTGTTGACTGTGAACAGTAAAATCCAACGTTTCTTTTCCGGATTGATCAATATTCAGTCCCGCTATCCGCAGATAAACTTCATCATGCGGGGGGCAGCGGAAGGAAAGGGTCATGCTTCCGCCCGGCTTTTTTACCTCGATCCTTCCTGCATTCCATTGAACACCTTTAGTCGAAACAATTTCATAATTCATGCTTTTTATTGCTTCAAGCTGCTCATTTATCGGAGCTTCCCCCAAGCTCTCCGAATCAGCTAAAATCACAGACTGCAGCATCAATACTTGTTTTTCCAAACCATTGAGTTCTTCTGTCTGAGTTTCAGAAACACTTTGACGATACGTATAGCCTAATGGCAGCGCATACTTATTTTCATAGATCTGATATTCTGAGTTTTCACTCCAGACCGTAGGAACATAACCAAACACAACGGATGGATCAGACTGGTCATTCCGGTCGTTTTGAATTTTCGGGCCGGTTTCAGCCTTCTGACTTGATTGCGCCTGAAAAGGGGGCTGCATCCCCGGGCTGGTCTGCGATTTCAGCCGGTCTTGGTTTTGGGAGTTTCCTTGCGTTTTCGACTTCTCCTGCGGCTTAAGAGCAGCTTGTTTTTTCAAATCAGACTGGGGTTCCTGCAGGGACTGCCTCTGCTTGTTACTATCGATAAAGCCTTGACTGTCATCGGTCTTTGAATAGGCTGGCTGCGACCTTCCCTTCTCAATTTGATATTGCATGGAAAGCAACGTGTTCGTGAACAAAGACGGCCCGGTGCTAATCAACCTGAACGCGGTATATAGTCCCGGACATTCGGTTTGCATATAGAAATCAGTCACAGGCTCCTCTACAATACTCCAATAAAACAGCGGGGTAGAAACTCCTGCCAACATACCGCCGTTGGGCAGCAGGTTCGTGCCGTTCACCCGCACTCCGCTTGTCTGTGTCAGACTGACAAAGCTGGATTCCGCGCTGCCCGTCACGACTTTCTCTGTGGCAAAGCCAACTTGCGCATAATCATGAACCGCCTGATTTAAGCTATAGTAGGAAACAACATTGACGATGACATTGAATCCGACAAATGCAAAGATAACCTGTGCTGCGAACCGCGGGCGGGGCCAGGCTTTAGCCGTCAGCTTCCGGAACCAGAAATTTGTTGCGAGTATCGCCCAGGTGGCCCAAAGCATACCGCTTGTTAACGTCAGGTTTACGCCCGTCATCGTTTTGCACAACAACTCCAGGCAGGTATAGCCAATCGGAATCAGCGTGCAGAGAATCAGAGTCGGGTTTGACATCCGGATCAGACGCGGCAGCTGATCCGCAGTAATATAAGCAAGCAAGAGAGCGAACGCAAATATCCAGCGGCGAGCGGAATATGAAAAGCCATTCATCATTGAACCCGCGGGAACCAGCCAATAAAGTAAAAGCAGCACAATAAAACTTAACTTAAGCGTTCGCTTGCCCTTAGTCAGCGCCAGTGAAGCCAAAGCAAACAAACAGATTGCGGCCATCCCCAGCGCGCCCTGACCGCTCAAGGGTCCGCTCAAGGTCATAACATCCCGCAGATACTGAGAAGCTGGATAGAACAGCGTGTTCCAGGAGACGATGCCGGAACGATAACTGGAAAGAAAACTCAGAATTGCGGGAAGCAGCACCGGCGCCGCCAAGCCAAGGCCGCCTATATAATGCACTGCGAACCGCAAAAGTCCTGACGTTCCGGCTTTTATCCGATCCTGACGAACCTGATCAAAAAAGCGAAGAACACCATAAAGAGCAGTAAGCAGCGACATCATATATAAAAAGTAAAATCCGCACAGCGCGGAATATGCGAGCGTAAAAATAAAGAGAAATGAAGTTTTTTTATGCAAAATCTGGTCACAGCCGACGATCAAAAGCGGGAATTGAATTGCCGGATTCAGGAAAAATGGATGCATCAGCCCTGAACAAAGCAGCGCTCCGCTGAAAACATAGACAATACTTCCGGTGAGTGTCGATATTCTGGATTTTCTAAAATACCGGCAGAGATAACAAAACGACAACCCGCTGAGATACAAGCGCAGAAGAATCAATCCCGTGTATAAATATTCCGCAGCCTGTGCCGGAAAAGCGACTGAAAGAAGATTCAGCGGATCCTGCAGACCGTAATAATTAAGCGTCGTGAAAACATCCATCCCCAGACCCGCGTTGAAATCTATCATCGGGATCGTAAAATTGCCCTGCATTCCCTGATGGAACAGATTCCGCCAATATTCCCCGGTATAAACCAGAACCGGATAATGCTGGGAAAGACCGTCGGCATTCCAGATCAGCTGCCGGCTTTCTCCCCAAAACGGCCAAAAAGCCAGAATAACAATCGCTAAGAATAAGAAGGTATAGGCTAGAGTCATGGATTCCCGCCATTTTTTTCTTCGTTTATCCTGCCTTTTTGCTTGAATTTGTTTCATCAGATTTGACCTCGACTTTCCTTCTTTAATCCACATTGCAGCTTCGGTTTCAGAATAAAGGAAATTCGCGTTCTTTTTCAAAGGTGAAATTGCGGCAATCCTGCGGCAATGATTTCCCCGGAACGCTGCGGATGGTATAATAAAACAAAAGAAGCGAGGAGGCGGATCTATGTCTCAAATCCTTTATGTCGCAGATGACGAAAAAAACATTCGCGATTTGATTGCGGCATTCTTAAGCAAAGAAGGCTTTTCAGTCTCAACCTTTGCGGATGGCGAAACTCTGCTTAAGGCCTGCGAAGAATGTCTGCCTGAACTTGTTATTTTAGACGTCATGATGCCGAAAATGGATGGTTTCAGCGTGTGTTCCAGCCTTCGTCAGCAATATCCACAGCTGCCGATGATAATTGTCTCCGCCAAAGACAGCCCGTATGACCGGGTTACCGGACTGACCCTGGGATGCGACGACTATCTGATCAAACCCTTTCTTCCCCTGGAACTTGTAGCGCGGGTGCGGGCCTTACTGCGGCGGGTGAACACTCAGGCAGCGGACTATGAATCAGGAACGCTCGTTTTCGGCCCCCTTGCGCTCTCCATGGATTACCGTTCAGCCGTTCTCAACCAGAAACCGTTGATGCTGACCCCTACAGAATTTGATTTTCTGGCTTATCTGATCCGTCATCAAGACCGGGCGGTCAGCCGGGAAGAACTGTTGAAGGCACTCTGGCAGGTCGATTGGCAGGCGGATACACGGGCCGCTGACGATTTGGTTAAACGTCTGCGGAAGAAATTCAGAGACTTGCACAGTCCGGTTCAGATTGAAACAGTATGGGGTTATGGATTTCGTCTGCAGGAGTCTGAGCCATGAAGAAAAAAAGCATCTTAACGCATATTCTTCTGCATGCAGTTTTATCCCTTTTGCTCGTCATCCCGCTGACCTGCGTTATTTTTCGAACGCTCGCCCGGGATTTTGCTTATAAAGAAGCTGAGCAGAATTTGACTTTACTGCAGAAAAACGTACTGCCCTTGATGCATACTTACTTTTCATCCGAGCAGGAACATCAATCTCCGGAATCCGTGCGTCTTTTTTTACTACAGCTGAGCGAATTGACAAAGAAAACAGAAAATAAAGCGGAGATTCTCGTCTTGTCACAGGACATGAACGTCATCTTTCCTCACACGGAAACTGCGGCGGCCAGCGTTGACCCGTTAGCCGCTTTGATTGTGGATTATATCGAAGAACAAACTACTGAATTTTCCACGATGACCGCCAGGCTGACAAACAGCGGCAGTCAATATTTAATCCAAATCTACCGCATTCCCTACCGTGGAAAACAGCTGAAATATTTGATTACCTACTGTTCAACCGAATCCATCGATCAATGGGTGAACACTGCGGTCAGCCTGGTCCTGGCAGTTTCCAGTTTTATCGGACTGTTGATGATCTTCATTTTCTATCTATGCGCCCGCGGCATTACACAGCCCTTAGCCCAGCTGGCTAAGACTTCGGCCTGGATTGGCGAAGGGCACTTTCAAACCCTGGATTCGCCCTTTTCCATTAAAGAATTGGAGCTTCTGCGGCTTTCCATGAATCAGATGTCCGAACAGCTGCGGCAAAATGAACTCCAGCAGCAGCATTTCTTCCAGAATGTATCCCATGACCTCAGAACTCCGCTGATGTCGATCAGCGGTTATGCGCAGGGCATTGAACAAGGAGTATTCAAAGATCCGATACCGGCCGCTTCCACCATTCTCGAAGAAAGCAGCCGCCTGAGTGAACTTGTAAATCAGCTGCTCATTCTGTCGCGAATTGAAAATATCTCTCAAACACAGAAAAAAAAGGAACCCCTTGCCCTGGCCCCTTGTCTGCAAAGTTATATCGACCGATATCAATGTCTGGCCCGCCGGCACGATCTGACTTTGACGGTTCTGCCGTTTCCTCAGAATCTGCTTGTTTTTGGAAACAAGGAACTTCTTTTACAGGTTGTCGATAATTTATTATCCAACGCTTTACGATATGCCCGCCGAGAAATCATCCTGCGAATTGATCTCAAAAACGAAAATGTTCTTCTGCAGGTACTTGATGATGGAGACGGCATTTCAGGACAAGATCTTCCTCATCTCTTTGATCGCTGCTACAAAGGGAAAGGCGGAAATTTTGGCATCGGTCTGACCATTGCCAAGACCGCGTCAGAGCGTATGCAAGGTTCGTTGACAGCGGACAATCGTCCCGAAGGCGGGGCAATATTTACATTAACGCTGAAGCAAGCGCAGTGTTCAAGTCCGCAAAAAACATAGATGTAATATTCGTTATCAGGCTGGACTTGGATTCAGCCTTTTTTCTTCGCACAAAAAGTAAAAGCCATTTCCTTTCAAAGAGAATCAGCGTGGTTCCCTGGAATTCAATTTTAAGAAGAAGTGACTCACTACATAAAAAGACATCCTGCCCCGCAGAATGCCCTCGTTCTCTTATGCTTGATTTACTTTGTTGACGCTGCGCTTCCGTTCCGTCTTAATGATCTCAGTTGAAGCGGCAGCCGTTGGTCCGTTTGCGTCCGAAGTCCACAATCGAAACTTTGACATTGGACCGTTTCCCGTTGCGCACGCTCGGATAATATTCCGAACCGGTGAACAGATCGATCGTCGACCCCTGCACCGCGCCGCCCCGGTCGGCTACCACGGCCAGAAAAGGTTCGCCCGGCGTCAGTCCCTGACCATTGAATTTATGGTCGCTGATTTCCACCAGCGTGCATAACGGCAGCGTTGAAGACGCGGCAATCAAATAATAACCGTCGTAAGTAATCCCGTCTTTCCAGGTGCCGTCAGACTGACGCACCCCGGTGGTGCTGATTGCGATGCCGGCCGGCGTTCCCCCGCCGCACCCGACGCAATCCGCCCCATAGGAAGTCACGCGGCTGGAATAGAAGTACGCTTCCTCCTTCACCTCAGAGCCGTAGCTCATGACAATCGGCTGAGCTTCGATGACTTCTGTGGAATAAGGCACCAGGACACGCGACAACAAGTTGCCCTCCTGGTCGTAGGTCATTTCATAGGTATCGTTCTGAACCTTCGGACTTCCATCGTCCGTTTTGGAAATCATCCAGGAAACGCCATTTTCTGAGATTTCCTCGGGATGGACAAATACGGTATCCTGCGCTTCCAGAAACGTCGTGATCGTCTCCTGCGCCGTCCGGTACGGAAGCGGTTCTTCGCTCGCGGCTCGCGAATAACTAAAGGTCTGCAGGATCAGTGGTGTCTTGACTTCTTCCGGGATCATGATCAATGCGGTCATGCCCAGACCTAAGCATACTAAAATTCCAAAAAGCACTGCTTTTTTCATTTTATTTTCCTCCTTTCACCAGAGATCGTAGACTCTTCTCTTATTTCAGAGTTCGTCTTGCGGGTGGAATAAAGCTTGATAGTTATCCCAAAGACTCTGTTTCAACGTTTCTTCCTCCATCCCGCGCAATTCCAGAATGGTTTTCGCAGTCAGCGGAAGATACATCGGCTCGTTCCGTTTTCCCCGGTAAGGAACGGGCGTCAGATAAGGACAATCGGTTTCAATCTGCAAATGCGCCAGATCCACGTCCGCCGCCACCTCTTTCGGGGTTTTGGCATTTTTGAACGTGACCGGTCCGCCCAGGCCGATCGTGTAGCCAAGTTTGACGAATTCCCTGGCCATTTCCCGGCTGGAGCTGAAACAATGGATGATCCCGCGGCGGGCAGCGGGATGCTCGCGCAGAAGGGCCAGCGTATCGCCGATCGCGTCGCGGCTGTGGACCAGAATCGGTTTGTTGACCCGGTTCGCCAGCTCGATCTGACGGATAAACGCCGCCTGCTGCTGAGGATGATTGTCTTTATCCCAGTAGTAGTCCAGGCCGATCTCACCGATGGCCGTGACATTCTCATTATAGACCAGAGTTTCTAGTTTATGCCAGTCTTCTTCCGTAAAATCACGCAAATCACTGGGATGAAAGCCCACCGCGACGTCAAAACGCGCGTCTTCGGCCTTCATTTTCAAGGCGGCTTCCGCTTCTTCCAGCCGGCAGCAGACGATCATCATCCGCGCGACGCCGGCATCCAGCGCCCGCTGGCGGACGTCCTGAGCCTCGCCGATCAGATCCGCACAGGTCAGATGACAGTGCGAATCAATCCAGCCTAGAGCTTTTCCCATACCGAAGTGCCTGCGATCCGGTCATGCAGCGAGCTGTGCTGATCGGAATACGCGAAAATCGCGGAGAACACACCCAGGATCCAGATCTGCAGCGAGAACGCCTTCATCACGCCGCGGATCAGGCAGTCGCCGAACGATAACGAGCCATGTTCCTTCTCGACTTCCAGCTTCATGATCAGCTTGCCCACGGTGCCGCCGGCGAAGTAAATCATCGCCGCCTCATACAAAGCATAGACAATCACGAACAAAAACGATGTCGAAAACAGGAAGCGGAAATGATGGAGAAACGGCAGCCAGCTTAAAATCCAGCGGATTAAGGAGAACGCTATTTCGAGAATGCCGACCGGAATTCCGATCAACAGACTGTCGATAATCAAAGCGATAACACGGTTGGTAAATAATTTCATGAATGATTCCTCACTTTCCTAAACAAAACTTGGAGAACAGCGCATCCAGCAGGTCTTCCCGGCTGGCTTCGCCGACGATTTCTTTAAGTGCCATATATGCCGCCTGCAGATCAATGGTCACTAAATCCAGTTCCGCGCCATCCTGCAGCGCGTTGACGGCCTGCGCCATGGACTGGCGGGCCTGACGGGCCAGCGCGATCTGACGTTCATTCGCCAGCGACGGCAGTTCCAGCATCGCATGATGGTGTTCGTAGCGTTGGTTGATCTGATCGATCAACGGTTCAATCTGATTCTGAGCGGCACAGATGGAAATGGTGCCGGAACGATCCTCAGCCTGCGGCGCGAGATCTTTTTTATTGATGACGACGATCCGGTTGCGGCCTTCAGTCAGATCCAGCAGGCGGCGGTCTTCGTCGTCCTGCGGACGGCTGGCGTCCAGCACGATCAGGATCAGCTCCGCTTCCTCCAGCGCCTTCATGGAACGTTCGATCCCGATCTGTTCCACACGGTCCTCGGTTTGATGGATCCCGGCGGTGTCGATCAGATGGAGCGTGACGTTGCGCAAATGGATTTCTCCTTCGACCAGGTCGCGGGTCGTCCCGGCGATCTCGGTCACAATCGCCTTGTCTTCTTCTAACAGGGCGTTGAGCAGACTCGACTTGCCGACGTTCGGTTTGCCCAGGATGACCGTCTTTACGCCTTTTTTCATGATGCGTCCGCTCTCCGCCCGCTGCAGGATTTCATCCATCCGGATTAACCAGGACCGGGCCTGGGGCAGAACGCTTTCCCAGGTCAGCTGTTCGGCATCCTCGTATTCCGGATAGTCGATATTGACCTCAATATTGGCAATGATGTTGAGCAGCGCTTCGCTCAGCGGTTCGATCAAACGGCGGATACTGCCGCGGATGCCCTGAATCGCCAGCTGCGCCTGCTGGGAAGAATCGGCGTCGATCATATCCATGACCGCTTCGGCCTGCGTCAGATCAATGCGGCCGTTGAGGAAAGCCCGGCGGGTAAATTCCCCCGGATCGGCCAGCCGTGCGCCTTCCGCCAGCACCAGCGCCAGAATTCTCCGGGTAATGTAGCGGCCGCCATGCCCGCTGATTTCCACAACGTCTTCGCGTGTAAAGGTTTTCGGCGCGCGGAAAACCGTCAGAAGCACCTCGTCGACAGCTTCCTTACTGATGGGATCGATGATATAGCCATACCGGACGGTATGCGTCGGCTGATCATCCACCCGGCGGCTGAACAGTCGTCCGGCAATCGCCAGACTGTCCGGGCCGCTGATCCGGATTACCGAAATCGCGCCGTCCTGCAATGCGGTAGAGATCGCCGCTATCGTATCATTCAGCATTCTCTCACCTCCGAAATGTTCATGGTACAGTTTATCATATTTTTAGGATTTGCCTAGTGAAATCCTTCAATCTCCCTTTAAAATAAGGGATTCTTAAGATCTTTTGGAAAATATTTCTGGCGATTTAAGTTCTTTTTAAGATTTTTACTTTCTTCTTTTCACGATTAAACGGATACAAAAAAACTGGAATCGCATGGACTCCAGTTCGCTCAATCCTTAAATCTATCTTATTTTTTCAGCAGTTCGCTGACCGCTTCGCCGACAAACTTGCCGGTGTTGACGGAATAGCCCATCGTGTTGCCCGGAAGCAGGAACATATAGCTGTCGCCGTAAACCGTGCAGGAATCCGTGCCCGCCGAGTACAGACCGGTGATGACCTGATCGTTCTGATCCAGCACTTCCAGATTGGAATTGACCTTGATGCCGCCGAGCGTGCCGTAGCTGGATGGATAATACTGCGCCGCATAGAACGGAGCGGTTGTGATTGGCTTGAGATACGCCGCGCCCTTGCCTAACGGATCGTAACCGTCGGCGCACAGCTGGTTGTATTCCGCAACCGTCGCCGCCAGGCCCTGCGGATCGATGCCCATCTTGTTCGCCAGTTCTTCCAGTGTATCAGCTTTGACAATCGCCGTGTAGCCGGATTCTTCCATCGTCTTGAAGTTCGCGTCAAACTGTGTGAAGTTGTCGGTATTCCAGACCCGGCTGGTGAAATCGACATGATTCGCTTCGACATAGCTTTGCTTGATCGCCTCATCGAGAATCATGAAGCCGGTGTTGCCTGTCTGATTGCGCAGTGAGTTGCCGGTATAGGTTGTGTTCTGCACCTGTTCCTCGTTGAAGAACCGCTTGCCCTGTTGATTGACCATCAGGTTCGGCTGCTGAATGACGAGCTTGATATCGTTGGTGTACGATCCGGTTGAGCCTGGCTGGAAGATATCGAAGATCATTTCCTCGATCATCTCCGATTGCTTCACGCCGGCATTCCACGCCATCTGGATCCCGTCGCCTTCATGCCCCGGGAAGCGCATGCCGAAGAAGTCCTGATCGAGATTCAAAGCGAATTGTTCCTTAACCCATGCTTCGTTGTTGCCAAAGCCGCCGGTCGCGATCAAAGCGGCATTGCACAGGAAATGATAGCCCTGCTTGCCATCCGCGCTGACGGCACAGACACCGCTGACCTTGCCGGTTTCCGTTTCCAGACGGCAGGCCGGCGTTTCCAGGTAGAACTCCACGCCCAGTTCGCGGGCGCGGGCTTCCAGATGATCAGTCATGGTCTTCGCCTGACCGCCGCCGATCACGCCGGTTTCTGATTTGACAATGTGCCAGGTCGGATAGGATTTTTCAAAATAACGCGCGGCTTCTTCAAATTCGACGCCCATCGCTTCGATCCATTCCAGCGTTTCCTTCGATTCCTCGAAGTACCGGCGCATCAGCACGCAGTCAGTGCGGTAGTGCGTGTACTCCGTGAACATGTTGTACATCGCATCTAAATCCAGTTCCTCGCCCTGTGCTTTCTGCAGCTCCGTACCGATCGCAAGGATGCCCATACCGAATTTTGCGCAGCCGCCAGTTGCTCCGGTTTTTTCCACGACGGCGACAGACAATCCGTTTTCCGCGGCTTTCACGGCAGCGCACAGACCGGCCGGGCCGGCTCCGACAATCACGAAATCCACGGTTTTCTCAGTGATCGCATCCGCGGACAGCGCGGTATACGGCGCGTCTAACGCGGCTGCGACGGTGTCCCCCGTAGCTTCCGGCGAAGGTGTTGATGTGGTGTTTTCCTGGGTGCTGCAGGCCCCCAGCAGCCCCAGTGCGCCCATGCCCGCGGCTGCGGCCAGGGAGCTTTTCAGAAACTCTCTGCGAGATAAATTCATTTCTAATTCCCTCCTCATGTTTCTGAAAACATTGTAGGGTATACAGGTACTGTACAGGCAAGTGATATTTTTAACAATCCCGGAATGGGACGTAACATTTATGATATTCGATCGTCTTGCCCTCCTGGGTATGGACCAGAATCAGGCTGGTGCTGACAAAGGAATGCACCGTCTTGCCGGAGGCGATCATCTCGTCCCGAAACGCCAGCGCTTTTTCGATCAGCTGACCCGGCATCGCATCCCACTCACAGCGGACACACCGCACTGCCGCCAGCGAACCGGGCAGCTTCCGCATTTTCGGATGAAGCGGAATCCCGGCGGCCCGGGCATTAGCTTCGATGATCCCCAGACTGGTGACTGACCGCCAGCCGGAAGGTCCTTCGATCAGATCGGCATGGACGCTGGTCAGGGGCATCGCCGCGATCAGCGCTTTCAGCGCCGGCAGATCCGCGGCTGTCATGTCGGCAAAAGCATCGGCGGTCAGTACGTAATAATCAGGACAAACTTCGATCCGGGTGCAGGGCCACTCGCACTCCTGAAGCACTCGCCGGTATTTCCGCAGTTCTTCCCGCCGCTGCATGAGCCGCTCGATCTGCGCGTTCAGCTCCTGTTCGCGCTTGTTGATCCGGGTCTGGATTTCCGGCAGCGTCAGCTCCGCTTCTTTTACAAAGGTAGTCAGCGTTTCATCCAGTGAAAACGACATCGACGCATAACGTTTTAAGTAAAACAGCTGAAAAATATCGTCAATGCTGTACCAGCGAAAATCATGTTCATCCCGCCGCGGATGAATCAAGCCTTTTTCTTCATAAAAACGGATCGCTCCGCGCGTATTATCAAACAAATCGGAAACTTCCTTGATCGTAAACCATCCGTTTTTCATCCCGATCACCTCAGTCTGATTGTATCATGAACGGCTTGGGAAAGGCGTTATAAAGTGATAATCAAGAATGGGCGTGGCTTCCTTTACGGCTTTTGTCTGTGGACAAGTCCAGCCCCAACCAGGGAAGCTCCGCCAGCCAGATTAAATTAAGCAAATCGAAAAAGCTAAGCGCCCATTCGCCGTTTAAATCAGGGTAAAAACTGAAGAGCGCATAAACGCTGATCACCGCCAGTTTGATCGCAATAAATCCCCAGCGGATCTTTCTGGCCTTTTTCAAGTACAGCGTTGTCAGTCCTGCCTGAAAGAGAAACGCAACAGTCTGCACAAGTCCGATTGACAATCCAAGGCCCAGGATTCTTCTCAAGAATTTCAGAATCAGCGTATGCGGAATTCCGAGGATCTCCAACAGCAGCGACGCCGCAAAATAACCATCGTCCAGCGGCATCAGCGTCATTAAAAAGAGGAGAACCGCCAGTCCTGCCGCAAAGCTTCCGATGCATTGTCTTGCATCGCTGATCCAAAATAAATAAAAGCCCACGATCATCATTCCGACTGAAATCATAACGAAAGAAATCCCCGGCTGAACCCACGGCTCGCCATAGAATCGCAGCGAATGAAGTTCCGGTCCCCAGCTCAGCCAATAGCCCAGCGATATCGACAAATAGATCAGCAGCCAGCTGCCCGCACGGTATAGGATCATTCTGTATCGCGAATTATTCATCGTTTGATCCCTTTTCTGCTTTCAAACTTTGCTTTGCGGGAGTGTCCATCCAAATCCACGGAATTTCAGCCAGTCTGACCAGCGTCAGCATACTGAAGAAACTGAGCATCCAGGTATTATCCACACATTCATATAAACAGAAAAGCGCATAAACGCTAATTATCGCCAGCCTGGAAGCAATACATCCCCAATGGAGCTTTTTAATATATTTGAAACTCAATACGATCAAAACAACCTGAAGTAAAAATAGAATTCCTGTGACCGTTGAGATAGGAATGATAAAACCGGTAATTACTTTAATGATCTTTAAAATTATCAAATAGGGAAGCATGGGCAAGGTATAGAGCAGAAGAACACCTAAATATCCATCGTCATAGAACATTATCTCTAATACAATAAACTCCAATATCAGTCCCGCGGCGAATCCTGGCAGAGTGTGAATGGAATCGCTGAGGATGAATAAGACCGCGCCCAGGATCGCCAATCCGATAAGAATAAGGAGCGTTGGCATTCCCGGAACGATACGGTCATTTCCATAAAAGTGGAAAAAACGACATCCCCCATTAAACTGCCAGTAGCCCAGCACGAGGGATAAATAAAGCAACAGCCAGCTGCCCGCACGGCTTAGAATTTTCTGCCAATTCGTATTCATCCTAGCTTCCTCCCTTTCCTTGATTAATCCATTTTTGCAGCGCCTGAATTCCCTGTTCTCCTATGGATAACCAGACCAGAATTTCCAGAACATAGGGATATAAAGAACGTAATCCGCCATGGATCGTGCCGATCGCAAATACATTCGCTAAAATCGTCATGCGAACCGCTGTCCAAGTCCAGTGGACTTGTTTGCGGACAAGCAGAACAAACAATAAGATTCCACATAACGTCCAGGTCAGACAGAAGGCCACAGAAACATCCGTCCAAAGCCAATCCCTCGATGCCATAAACTTCATACTGAAGGGGGATAACAGGGCTAAAGCAAATGTTAAATCTCTATCGTTAGCCCAAATTTTCATTATTTTAACGAACAGCAGCAGGATCAGGATCACTGCAGAAGCTGTCCTCAGCTTGAAAAATGGAAGCTTCTTTCTGAATAAGAAAACAAAAATCCCGGTGGTCAACCCGGCGGTCAAAACGGTAAAGACCAATGCAGAAGAAGGCTTTTGCAGCATCGGAGAGGAAGGACTTGTCCCTAAAATTTCCTGATACTGTGGGGCATATCCCCACCAGACGACGCAGACGCCGGCCAGGATCACAGAAAATAAGATGGCTGCCGAAATAATCCGGTCTTTCAGTTGTTTCATTCCATATCACCCCAGATTCTTCCTTTTTCATTGTAGCATAGCCGCTTATCGGAAAACCTTACGATAATATTACATTTGTAGACCTGATTTAATCCTTGTGTTTTTGGGCTTCTGCTGATATGCTGAGAGCCAGACTTATTGATTTTATCCTTATTATAAGAAACTTAACAGGAGGTTCTTCCGATGAATAACAACAATGTATTCGATCTGCTTGAAGCGGATTTGCGTCAGGCAGTTGAGGCGCTGCACTACACTCAGCCCACCCCCGTTCAGGAACAGGTGATTCCCGTTTTTCTTGAGGGCCGAGATTGTCTGGTTCAGGCGAAGACTGGCTCAGGAAAAACTGCGGCCTACGCACTCCCCGTTTGCCAACAATGTCATTTTGAAGACCGTCTTCCGCAAGCCTTAATTCTCGCTCCAACACGCGAGCTGGCTGATCAGATCACTCAGGAAATCCAGAACTTCAGCTTGTTCCGACGTCTGACGTGCGTGCGGCTGGTGGGCCGGCAGCCGATGAAAAGTCAGAAATATCAGCTGAAACAGCGGGTTCAGATTGTCGTCGGTACCCCGGGCCGGGTGTGGGATCATATAGAACAGGGAACACTCGATTCCTCCCAGCTGAAAATGATCGTCCTGGATGAAGCGGATCAAATGTTCTCGCTGGGGTTGACGGAAACTGTTCATCAGATTTTAGAACAGCTTCCTTCCCCTGTTCAGACATGTTTGTTTTCTGCAACTTTAAGTCCTGAAATTTTACAGCTGGCGGAAATCACGGTTCACGATCCTTTAATGATCCAGATTGATTCACCATGCCAGACGAATCAAAATATCCGCCTGACCTCCTTAACGATTTCCAACACGGAAAAACTTACCGGTCTGCTTCATGTCTTTTCCACTATCCAAGCACCCTCCGCGATTGTTTTCTGCGACCGGCAGGTGACCGCGGAAGAAGTCGCGGAACAGCTCAAGAAAAGAGGACTTTGCGCGGATGCCCTGCATGGCGGGATGGAACAGGATCAGCGGTTTGCCGTGCTGAAACAATTCCGTCAGGGACAGCTGCGGATTTTATGCGCGACCGACGTAGCGGCGCGGGGTCTGGATATCGACGGTCTTTCGCTGATCGTGCATTGGGATCTGCCTTTGAATCTGGAATCTTTCATTCATCGCTGCGGACGCTGCGGTCGGATTGATCAGCCGGGCACTTCGGTTGCCCTTCTCACGCCGAGTCAGCAGAGTCGCTATTCCTCTTTCTTGAAAACATTAGAAACTCAGGATGAAGTTTTTGAGCTGGATCCGTTTGATGATCACTCAGGATTAGCGCATTGGAAAACAAAAAGTCAAAGACAGCCGGAGAAAGCGGCAGAACTGAAACAAAACAAAGCGACAATCTTAATCCGGGCCGGCCGGCAGCATAAGCTGCGCCCTGGTGATTTTGTCGGTGCTTTATGCAGCGCGGGATATTCCGCGGAACAGATTGGAACGATTGAAGTGCAGGAACGGGTGACCTTTATCACACTGATTCAAGCCGATCCGCAGCCATTAATCCGCACCGGAGAGCTTTCTGTTAAAGGCAAGCTCCGCCGGGTTGAACGGGCTCGCTCGCTCTAGTTTCATTATACCTATTTCATCATCATAAGCAGAAGTTCCGGCGTTCGCCTAGTTATAACGCAGAACTTCTGTTTTTCATATTAGGAAAGATGGTATAATTTCATCATACAAAGAAATGTTGGAGGGTCAACCGTGAAAAAGTTATATGGATTTTTAAGAATCCTCTTGTGGTGCTTCATCGGTGTTTTTCTTGGCAGCAGCCTCTTTCAGTATCTTGATTACAAAGCCCATCCTGGTCTGTATGAAATGCAGTCTGCCCCGTGGTATACGGCAATTCAGATCCGCGGCCTTTTTACGGTTGTGCTGGTCGTGATCATCCTCGCGGCGATGGTAGTCATCCGTAAGAAAATGAAATAAGTCAACGCAATTTTTGCGGAGGAAACCTGAAATGAGAAAGAAATATTTGAGTATGCTGATTATCGGGTTAAGCCTGTTGTTTATGGGCTGTGTCAATCTGTTGTTAAAGAACTTTAACATCGTGACCCTCATTCAAATCGGCTTTGGTATTCCCTATATTTGTATTGGAGCCAAGAACATTAAAAGTAGAATAGATTGAGGAATTAGATGAAGTGAGATGTATGGGATGAACGCCTATCACGTTGTAACTGATAAACCTAAGTATATAGAACAACAGATCATATTTGATGAAGAACATCACAGCGGTGTATTTCAAAAAGTACAGGATAAACTAAATTTTGTAAACGACATATACTCCAATCCATAAAAATATAACCCTGAAACATAGATCATCCTACGAAAGTCGAACTCAGGGAATTGGCATTAGAAGAAGTACAACAAAAAAATATCCGCAATTCTCCTCGCGTTTGAGTTGTTTATATGTTTCTAAGATATTGGAAGAAGCCGATCAATGGGTAGCTCTTTCGTAGAAATCGGACGTCCCACTTATCATGTTGTAAAATTAGAGATTGAAGAAAATTGTTTTATCGGCGATGCTACAAAATGTTGTGATGGAACACCGGATAAAAATAAAAATTTACTGTTATCGAAATTGTTAAAGAGATCCATCGGAATTTACTACAAAAATGAAATAGAGTAGAAAAATCTATATTTCAATATCCCTCAGTTTATTGGATAATGAACTACAAATTTGTAAAGGAGTGATAGCAATGTGCGACACTTGTTCATCTGTAGAATTAATTGATTTTATGCGCACCCCTGATGATTTTGAGGACGCTGTTCAATCCATTAAGTTCCTTCTAAGAGAACGCAAATTTATATTGGTAGATGGAAATTATAAGTTAGGCTGCCCTAAGAATGAACAAGGACAATGGGTGAATGATATTCTTTATTGTGTTATAAAATGTCCTGATTGCGGCCAGCTTTTTTCTTGTTCAGTCAATACGTACAGAGGAGGAGGTTCTTTTAGGAAAGGAGGTTTCATTTGAAAACTGTATCTAAAAGGAGACAATATGTATGAATCAACTGGCACTTTTATATCTTATACGAGTTGAAATTCAAAAAGTGATCGGCTTTTTATTGTATGTCCTTGGCACAGGATTTTCTATCACCTGTACGGGAGCACTCTATTTTGCCTATCTATTTATCGCGACGCTCGTCATCGGCTGGATCTTGTTTAAGGCGAATGCAGAAACATTGGCAGAGCGGGGAAAAACAAATACAAATTCGCCGCTATGGGATAAAATCCTCTTATTTATTTTCTGGTTATTGAACTATTTTGTCGTCTATCTGTTTGCCGGAATCGCGGAACAAGCAGAACACTTCAATATTGGATTTGCTTTCGGGATACTGTTCACCCTGTTTGCGGCATGGCTTTCCACAAAAGCAACGTTGGAAAATACCTTTCTGGAATCCACCGCAAGAATCCAGGGTGATCGGAATCAAACCGTATGCACAACCGGGCCGTATCGCATCGTGCGTCATCCCGCCTATAGCGCGCTGATCATCAACTGCTTTGGCGTCAGCCTGATTTTTCCTTATGTCAGCGTTGGAATTTGCATGGCTGTAACAGTAATCATTGTCATCATCCGAACTCTATTTGAAGACAAGATGTTAAAGGAAGGTCTGAATGGATATCTTGACTATACAAAAGAAACCCAATATCGATTGGTTCCTTTTGTCTGGTAAGGGATGAGATTCATTTCAGCTTATCTGTTCATTCCTCCCTAAGCCTTTGTTCCAAAAATGGATCTGATCCGCCTAATTTCTGCTGTATCCGCGGGTTCACAGAATTGTCTGTGCCGCAGCGGACAAAGAATATTTCCATGACCGGCCGTAACAAAGTGCGGCCTTTTTTACTTCATAGTAATCATCCAGATTGTAAACTTTGATAGCTCAGAATCATTCTTGCGTCTTTGGTTTCCGCTGTCCCTAAACCTTAATGCTTGGATATCGCAAAAGCCTGTCAGGACGTCTTTCATTTCATAAAATTTCTTTTACTCCGTACCTTTCTGAGAATAGAAATCCTGATATCGGGTGTTATTTCTTATTTCAGCATGATCTCCGAAGAACGCATTCTCATTGTCTTCTTGATCTTTCAGATAAAGGTCAAGCCACGCGATCACATAACCGTTTGCTTCGTAGAGAATGTTGCCATGATCTACGTCGTCAGCTCTGCGAAATGCTGCCTTATCCCCTCGCAAAAACGCATACTGCTCCTGCAATTCTGCCAGGGGTGTTACCGTATCACTGTCAAACGGACCGGTTCCGGCAATGATCATCATGGGAATCTCTATTTCTTCGAGTCTGAAAGCATACTGCTCCTCTGTCCCTAATTGAAATCCCCATTGCAGCTGCAAAGCCAAATCATTATTCGTAGGACTTAAAGCAAACGCAGCTTTATATCGGTTTCCGTTTTCATATTCGGTTATTGCGTTAAAGGTACCGATTCCGCCTTGCGAATGACCCCCTACGGCGATCTTATCAGTATCGATCCACTTAACAATCTCTTCGGTATTCAAAGCAAAGTCTAACGTTTCACTTGCGTGTTTTCCATCCCAGTTAGTACCATAATCGTTACCGACAATCACATATCCCCAGGAAGCAAAATGCTCAAAAACCGCTTCATATTTACTGCAAGGCGTTCCAGATCCGTTGATCATCACTACCAACGGATATTTTCCTTCTTTTTCGGGATACCAGACAACAAAATGATTGGTATTGTTGTCTCTTTCATCCTGGGGTGCGTCATATGTTTTTTTCACCACTTCATATTCGCCAAGATGATTGTATTTATTTTCAATCACACCCTCGGTAGAAATCTTTTCCCAATATTTTTGAGGCGCGTTCTGATTTTTTGACAAGATGAAGAGAAACACAGCGATGCCTATGGAAAGCACCAACACTACGACAAGTAAAATCTTCATCAGTATCTTAAAAAATTTTTTCATGTTTTTTTATCCGCCTTATTCACTCATATATTTTTCCAGATATTCTTCTACTTTTGTCATATATTCAACATACATTTGATTATCGTTTTGTAAGCCATGACCAGAGTGAGGAAAGACGAGATATTCATGCGGAACACCCTTTTCAGTCAAAGCTTTATCAAGCCGTACCGAAGCTTCATACGGCTGGAATTTATCATATACGCCATAAGCCATCACGGTCGGCACGGTATTTTCATCAACCCAATATAGGGCAGAAACCTCCTTCGTCAGTTCTGCATAAGCTTCCGTCCCGAACATTTCTTCCGTAATCTTTTGCCCTGTCATCACGCTGAACATGGCAGCGGCCGCCACAGGATCCTCATCAAAACCGTAGCACTTCCAATCCTCCGGATAAAAACTGGACGGTCCGACGCCTTCAAAAACCATCCTGACAGGAACCGGAGAATCCTTAGCGTCGCGATAAGCATAAATCAGAGCCAGGCAGCCGCCTGCGGAACCGCCGGATATTGCCATCCGATCAATGTTATAGCCCAGTGCTTCTGCCTCTTTTATAATAGAAGGAATGCTTTCTTTGATCTCCATTGACTGCGTATAAATATTGGCATTGGGATTTTCTTCTGAAAAAGCTAAAGTATAATTAATTCCTGCCGTCACATAGCCCAGCGAACAAAGCCATTGAAGCATTTTCGCATCATCGCTCTTATCTCCGGATGTGAATCCTCCCGCATGAAGATATACGATAAGACCATAGGTGTCTTTTGAATCATCGGTAGGCACATAGAGGTCAAATTTATTTGCGGCTCCCTCGCCATAAGACAAATCAGGATAGGTCTTGCCAATTTCATCACTCCACTTTACAGTGTACTTTCTCATTTTACGCGGAGTGTAGGTTATTTTAAAAATCGCAGATCCCACGAAAGAGAGAAGAAACGCGATAATGCTCATGTACGGTAAGGAAGCAAGCAACCGAAAACAAGAGATAGACCGCCAGCACTACACTATTCCGAACCAAAGACCAAAAGATAAGCATTGTGGGAAAATCTAAACTTTTGGATTTTCCTACAATGCCGACTACGGCGGAATCCTTCCCACTCCTTATATCTTTATTTCCGTATACATTGAATTTGTATTTAGTAAATGCTATAATGTCCCTATTCAAATTATAAATGTGTTGAATTAGTTACATGTACATATTTTTTGTGCCGCATAAATACCCTGTTGAGGTTGTCGTTCTTTGTCCAGATGTGGAAACAATAAAAGGAAGGGAACGATACAGGGAGAAAACAGGCTATTCCGGCTTTACGGTTGAAACCTTATACGATACATTTATGCAGACAACACCACGGATCGGCTTTTGGCTGGACAATTCCAACCAAACACCACAGCAGACAGCAGAAACCATTCTGAACGCCAGAAAGTCGGTATGATTGTTACATATAAGGGGAAGAAAAATTTCTTTTAGGTACTTTCTTTCCTAAAACTAATGTGATATAATAGCATCATTCCAAAAAAGGAGTAAAAAATATGCGGCAAGGTATTCTTAAATAAAACTATAATCAAATAGTGGGAACAAAGGATTATGATAGTCCCTTTTGTGGGGGCTTGGTTTTTTGTACCCAATTTAAGAATACTTTTGCCTTATCAATTTTGACATATCCGAAAAACAGCAATCACAAACAGGTGTATGCTGTATATGTGTATGTCCGCAAATTATAATCCCCAGTGGTAAAAGTATTTTACTGCTGGGGATTTTTATGCCCTTTTGGGGCTGTAAAAGGAGGACAATCACATGAAAATAATCAATATTGGAATTCTCGCCCATGTAGACGCAGGAAAAACAACATTGACGGAAAGCCTGCTGTACACCAGTGGAGCGATTGCGGAACAAGGAAACGTGGATAAAGGAACTACAAGAACAGACACTATGATTTTGGAACGGCAGCGCGGAATTACCATTCAGACAGCGGTTACTTCTTTTTGCTGGAATGATTATAAAATCAATATCGTGGACACTCCCGGTCATATGGATTTTTTAACCGAAGCATACCGCTCTTTATCTGTCCTTGACGGAGCTGTTTTAGTCATTTCGGCAAAAGACGGCGTACAGGCACAAACCCGTATATTATTCCATGCGCTTCAGAAAATGGACATTCCGACAATTATCTTTATAAATAAGATAGACCAAAATGGGATCGACCTGCGGCGTGTTTACCAAAGCATTAAAGATAAACTTACCAGTGATATGATTGTCATGCAGGAGGTTTCCCTGTCGCCAAAGATAACCATGACCGATATTTCTGATTTGGACAAATGGGATATGATTATTTCCGGAAGCGATGAACTATTAGAACGATATGTTGCAGAGGATTCTTTGGATATACAGGAATTACAATATGAAAAGTGCAAAAGAACCAGATGCTGCTCTTTGTTTCCTGTTTATCATGGGAGTGCAAAAGACAATTTAGGAACAGAAAAACTGATTGAAGCGATTACAGAAACTTTCATTACAGAAACAGACGATATTCAGTCTGAATTATGTGGATATGTTTTTAAGGTTGAGTATACAGAGCGGAAAAAACGGCTTTCTTATTTACGCCTGTATCATGGGACGCTCCATTTACGGGATACCCTGCTGCTGTCAAAAAAGGAAAAAATAAAGATTACAGAAATGTGTATTCCGTCAAATGGTGAAATCGTCCCGGTTGACCATGCCTGTCCGGGAGAAATTGTTATTTTAGCTGATGATACTTTGAAACTGAACGACATTCTGGGAAATGAAAAACTCCTGCCTCACAAAACACGGATTGATAATCCCATGCCATTACTTCGGACAACGGTAGAGCCGCAAAAGCCGGAGCAAAGGGAAGCCCTGTTAAATGCCCTCACAGAGATTGCTGATACAGACCCTCTTTTGCATTTTGACATTGATACTGTTACACATGAGATTATATTATCTTTTTTGGGAAAAGTACAGTTAGAAGTTATTTGTTCGCTATTAGAAGAAAAATATCATGTGGGCGTGGCTATGAAAGAGCCTTCGGTTATTTATCTGGAAAGACCGCAAAAAAAAGCGAGCTACACGATTCATATTGAAGTGCCGCCGAATCCGTTTTGGGCATCTATTGGTTTGACTGTAACACCGCTTCCTGTTGGAAGCGGAACACAATATAAAAGCGAGGTATCTCTCGGCTATTTAAACCAAAGTTTTCAAAATGCCGTCATGGAGGGTGTGCGTTATGGAATGGAGCAGGGCTTATATGGCTGGGGAGTGACAGACTGCCAAATTTGTTTTGATTATGGAGTTTATTACAGCCCGGTCAGCACCCCCGCTGATTTTCGTTTTCTTGCGCCTGTCGTGTTGGAGCAGGCATTGAAAAAAGCAGGAACACAACTGTTGGAACCATACCTTTCCTTTACCCTTTTTGCACCGCAGGAATATCTTTCACGGGCTTATAATGACGCACCAAAGTATTGCGCAATCATTGAATCAACCAGACTTGAAAAAGATGAAGTTATTTTTAAGGGGGAAATCCCTGCCCGTTGTATTGGTGAATATAGAAATGATTTGAATTTTTATACAAATGGAAGAAGTGTCTGCATTACAGAATTAAAAGGGTATCAGGAAACTTCCGGCGAGCCTGTGTTTCAGCCACGCCGCCCGAACAGCCGTTTAGACAAGATCCGGCATATGTTTCAGAAGATAATGTAACATCTTGCGCAATGCAAACGTTCATTGCTGGCTATTGCGAAATATCATTGATAAAATCAGCATCAGAGAGGAGGAACCATTTTGAACCAGAAACAGACGGATATTACAACAGGAAAGCAAATACGTCATCTGCGAACACAATCGGGAATGACACAGGAAGAACTGGCTGGGAAATTGAATGTTACCCGGCAGGCGCTATCGAATTGGGAGAGAGATGTTAATGAACCCGATTTAAATACGTTGAAAAAAATTTGTTTTCTTTTTGGAGTCCACATGGACGATTTTGCGAAGGAGGTAATAACAAAAATGGAAACATGTGAAAAAAAGAGAAACGACAATTTAATAAGTATGATATGGCAATTGGACTTTTTTATGGTGTCGGGATATTTCTTGGCATTGGTATTTTCTTTGTTGGCGGTTTTATGACAATGTCGGGTGCAGGGTGGGGAGCATCACTATTTGGCGGTGGCTGTTTTTCTCTTGTATTTGGCTTGATATGCCATGCAGTTATTACATTGAGAAGAAATGACAAATGATGACATATCCTGCTTTCTAGTCTTTTCGGTCATATCGCGTAAAAAAGCCGCTGCTTTTGGCTTTCCAATAGCGGCGGCAAAGGGAAATATCCTTTGAATACCTTACAGAAGAAAAGTTTTGCAGCATTATAAAAATAAAAGCCTATACCATTTTGGAAAGAAAAGATACATAATAGTCAAGACGGCAACAATCAGAAGTTATGGAGGGTAACAATGGAATATAGTAAGGAAGATTTAATGGAAGCAAAAAGGCAAATTTTGGGAGTGGGAGAGAACATGGGAACAGAGGAAAGCAAAAAGATCTGGGAGAAAAACGCACAATTTTGGGATGATGCAATGGGTGACGAATCCAATGAATTTCACAGAGAGGTAGTACGTCCCAAAGTAACGGAACTTCTCTCTCCTGATCCTTCGGATTACATTTTGGATATTGCGTGCGGCAATGGAAATTATTCTTCGTATCTTGCACAGAGAGGCGCTTCGGTCGTCGCTTTTGATTACAGCAAAAAAATGATAGAATTGGCTAAAAGACGGCGATCACAATATGCAAAACAAATTGAGTTTTGCGTAGCGGATGCGACCAATAGAGAAAGCTTATTAGGATTAAAAAGAAATCGAGCCTTTACGAAAGCAGTTTCTAATATGGCAATTATGGATATTACGGATATTGAACCGCTTTTTATGGCTGTTTATGAACTATTGGAGGAAAACGGGATTTTTGTCTTTGCAACGCAGCACCCTTGTTTTATCACATTGACTGAAAAATATATGACACCGCACAGTTACTATGATATAGCGATCGAAGGGCAGCCGGAGGAGCAGATTTATTATCATCGTTCCATACAAGATATTTTTAACCTTTGTTTCAGAGCTGGATTTGTCATTGATGGATTTTATGAAGAATGTTTCAAAAACAATAAAGAAATTCCTATGGTAATGATAGTAAGGCTTAAAAAGGTAAAACGTGATAGCTTAAAATAAATTCAAGTTTGCCGGATAAATAGCAAACCCGGCCGAGCCAGTCAACGGTCAAGATGAACGGGCTTCGCCCGCCGTTGACAGCCCCGCCCGGTTTTGCAGTTAGGCAGTCAAGGAGCGACAGCCTAAAGTGCTGCCGCCCCTTACTATCATAAAAAGCAACTACTAACCAGCCACAGCCCTTTTGGGAGGAAAGGGGGATTTTCCATGACCTGTACAGAAGAATATCGGGAACATATCGAGTACACTTTCCATGCCTTTTGCAAAGTCGTTATCCGAAATGCAACGATCAACGCAGCGAGGACACGGAGCAGGAAGCACAAAAGAGAAATATCCCTTGAATACCTCACAGACGAAAAGCACTACCCTTTAGGCACGACAGATGAATATTTCCAAGCCCCGGAGCCGGACGAGGAATACATACTTACCCTTTGCGGCGATACGGTCATTTTCAGCAGCGGTTTACTTGCGGAAGCCCTGTCACGGCTGGACGAACGGGAGCGGGAAATGATTTACCTGTCCTTTTTCAAGCGTATTCCACAGCACGAAATTGGCAGACAGTACGGGCGCAGCCGCAGCACAGCGGGCTACCATATCCGAAAAGCCCTACGGCAGCTCCAAGCGGAAATGGAGGGAATGGCATATGAGAAATAATAGGCTTCTCCCCTATGAAACAATCGTCCAAGCCGCCAGCGGGGAGCCGGAAGCGGTGGGAACTGTATTGCAGTATTACCGCCGCCGCATACAATGTGCCGCCCGTGTGAATGGACGGGTAGACCAAGATACAGAGGACTACATCACCCAGACGCTTCTCACAGCTATTTTCAAGTTCCGCTTTGGGAGATAGCCCTACCGCCTACAACTGAATAACCGCCGCTTCGCCGGCAACCAGAAAGCAGTAAATCTATTCAACAGATTTGCTGCTTTTTTTCGTTCCTGTTTGGCATTTTTGAAAATCCCCAGTATGAAAAAACAAAAGGGAAAATAGCCGCCGCAGTTGGCAAAATCCCTTACTTATCCGTAGAGGGTATCAAAGAAAAAAATACTGCCATTGTCCGCCTATTCCGGCTTGCGTGGTGTTGTAGGGAATAGAGGGGAAATTCTAAAAATCTCCGTCCATTTTGCTTTGCGTGGTGTTGTAGGTAGTGAAAGGAAAATTTTCAAGATAAGCCGGAATAGCGGGTAGCAAAGCCCTTTTGAAACGTTTTGTTAGCGGAAAGGACGGGAGCCGGGGAACGCCGGAGTTTTTCAGAGCAAGATTCTACCGAGGTGCCAAAATTCGCTCTCCGCTTATTTTTGCCCCTGCGGGAATCTTGTTGGGGAGTGCCTTCCCCAAACCCTGCTATGCGCCCTGTCGGGCGAGAAAGGAGGTCACAGACCATGCGAAAGAAATACAATACGCCCCACCGCCGTCATGTGGTAAAGACCCGCATGACCGATGAAGAATACGCCGACTTCACCGGGCGGCTGGCGGCTTATGAAATCAGCCAGTCCGAGTTTATCCGGCAAGCCATACGGAAAGCGACCATACGCCCCATTGTCACCGTTTCCCCGGTCAATGACGGGCTGCTTGCCGCCCTCTCCAAGCTCACGGCAGAGTACGGGAAAATCGGCGGCAACTTAAACCAGATTGCCCGGAGCCTGAACGAATACGGAAGCCCCTACCGGGGGCTGGAAAAGGAAGTGCGGGGAGCCGCCGCCGACCTTGCCGCCTTGAAGTTTGAAGTCTTGCAGAAAGTAGGTGAAGCCGTTGGCGATACTCAAACATATCAGCTCTAAAAATGCCAACTACGGGGACGCTGAAAAATACCTCACATTCGAGCATGACGAGTTTACCATGAAGCCCACCCTTGACGCAGACGGGCGGCTCATACCGAGGGTAGACTACCGCATATCCTCTCTGAATTGTGGCGGGGAGGATTTTGCCGTTGCCTGTATGCGCTCCAATCTCCGCTACGGCAAGAACCAGAAACGGGAGGACGTAAAGAGCCACCACTACATCATCAGCTTTGACCCACGGGACGGCCCGGACAACGGCTTGACCGTTGATCGGGCGCAGGAGCTGGGCGAGAAGTTCTGCGCCGAGCATTTCCCCGGACACCAGGCCCTTGTCTGCACCCACCCGGACGGACACAGCCACACCGAAAATATCCATGTGCATATCGTCATTAACAGTCTGCGGATTGCGGAGGTTCCCATGCTGCCCCACATGGACAGGCCAGCGGACAGGAAAGCAGGCTGCAAGCACCGCTGTACGGACGCAGCTATGAACTATCTGAAAGCCGAAGTCATGGAGATGTGCCACAGCGAGGGGCTTTACCAGATAGACCTTTTGAACGGCAGCAAAGAACGCATTACCGAGCGTGAGTATTGGGCGCAGAAGAAAGGACAGGCTGCCCTTGACAGAGCCAACGCCCCTATTGCTGCGGACGGTATCGCGCCCCGGCAGACCAAGTTTGAAACGGATAAGGCGAAGCTGCGCCGGACTATCCGGGAAGCCCTTGCCGCTGCTTCCGGCTTTGATGAGTTTGCCGCCCTGCTTCTCCGGCATGGTGTGACCGTCAAGGAGAGCCGGGGGCGGCTAAGTTACCTCACGCCGGACAGGACGAAGCCAATTACCGCCCGGAAGCTGGGGGACGATTTTGACCGGGCTGCTGTCCTCTCCGTTTTGGAGCAGAACGCCGCCAGAGCCGCCGAAAAACCCGCAGCCATAGCGGAATACCCCGGCAGTATCAAAGACCGCTTACGGACGAAAAAAGAAGCGAAAAACGCCCCGAACAATGACGCTGTACAGCGCATGGTAGACATAGCCGCCAAGCGAGCCGAGGGGAAAGGACGGGGCTATGAGAAGTGGGCGACCATGCACAACCTCAAACAGATGTCGGCTACCCTCATGCTCTACCAGCAGTATGGCTTTTCTTCCCCGGACGAGCTGGACGCTGCCATTTCCGCAGCCAACACCGCCACGCAGGAGAGCCTTGCCGGACTGAAAGGGCTGGAAGCCGCTATCCGGGAGAAAAAGGAATTGCAGCGCAACCTTTTGGGCTATATCGGCACGAAGCCCGCCCGTGACGGTCTGAAAGCGCAGAAATCGGAGAAAGCCCGGAGAGCCTACCGGGAACAGCACGAAAGCGATTTTATCATAGCGGACACAGCCGCCCGTTATTTCCGGGAGCATGGAATAACCAAGCTGCCAGCCAGCAAAGCCCTGCAAAGGGAGATTGAGCAGCTTACCGTCCAGAAGAACGCCGGATATAACGACTACCGGGAGAAACGCCAGCGGGCGCAGGAGCTTCAGACAGTCAGACGCAATATCGACCAGATTTTAAGGGGCGCACCGAGCCAGCAGAAAAAGCGTGAACAGGAGCGTTAAAGACCGCCCCGAAATGATACCGAAACCCTACAAAAATACAGGTATGATATGAACCCTTACCGCAATACTCCCCGACTTCCAAACGGGGCTTACAGGGCAGAAAAAGCCCGAAAATGATACCGAGAACATACAGAAAATGCCCCCTATCCCGCTACACCGATAGGAACGGCAGAAAGGAGCTTACCATTGCCGAGAATGAGCAAGAAGCGGCGGCTGGAATGGTCTTTCTTCCTCAACCACCGCAACCGTATCACTTACAACGACCTATGCCGGGGCTGCACCCGTGACTGCAAACAGAGCTTCCGGGCGGTTATCATACTATGCCCTCGCTATTATTCCAAACGCTGGAAAAAGGAGGACGCAGCCTATGGCAGATAACCGCAAATATTACTACCTCAAGCTGAAAGAGAGCTATTTTGACGATGATGCAATCGTTCTGCTGGAAAGTATGCAGGACGGCGTTATCTATTCCAACATTCTCTTGAAGCTGTACTTGAAATCGCTGAAAAACGGCGGGAAATTGCAGCTTGACGAGAATATCCCCTACACCGCCCAGATGATTGCGACCATTACCCGCCAGCAGGTAGGTACCGTAGAGAGAGCTTTGAAAATCTTTATGAAGCTGGGGCTTGTGGAGCCTTTGCCAAGCGGCGCACTCTACATGAGCAACATTGAGCTTTTAATCGGCCAGTCCTCTACCGAGGGGGAGCGCAAGCGCAGGGCGCGGCTGGCTTTGCAGGAACAAAAAGCCCTGCCGCAGACAGGGGCGGACAAATGTCCACCATATCGAGCGGACATTTGTCCACCAGAGATAGAGATAGAGAAAGAGATAGATATAGAAATAGAAAAAGAGAGAGAGTTAGAAACGGGACACCCCGCCCCCGCCGCCTATGGCAGATACCACAATGTCATTCTTTCCGATACGGAGCTTGACGGGCTGAAAACAGAGCTTCCCGGCAAGTGGGAGTATTACATTGACCGCCTATCCTGCCATATCGCTTCCAGCGGGAGGAAATACAAGAGCCATGCAGCCACGATTTTCAAGTGGGCGCAGGAGGACGCAGCCAAGAAAGCCCCGAAAAAGGGCATACCCGATTATACCTGTAAGGAGGGCGAGAGCTTATGACGAATGGATTTGATGAAATGATTTTGAATATGACCGACACCACGCCGGAGCCGGAGGACTACACCGGCGAGGACGGGCTTTTATACTGCGGGAAGTGCCACAAGCCCAAAGAGGGCTATTTCCCCAAAGAAACCGCCGCATGGCTGGGGCGTGACCGCCACCCGGCAGAATGTGACTGCCAGCGGGCAGAGCGTGAGGAACGGGAAGCCGCAGAGAAACAGCGCAGTCACCTTGAAACTGTCGAGCGGTTGAAGCGGCGGGGCTTTACAGACCCGGCTATGCAGGGCTGGACGTTTGAGAACGACAACGGCAAGTGCCCGCAAATGGAACACGCCCATTTCTATGTGGAGAACTGGGAAACCATGAAAGAGCGCAACATTGGCTATCTGCTATGGGGCGGCGTTGGCACAGGCAAGAGCTATTTTGCGGGCTGTATCGCAAATGCCCTTATGGAGCGTGAAATCCCCGTGTGCATGACAAACTTTGCATTGATATTGGGTGACCTTGCCGCCAGCTTTGAGGGCAGGAATGAATATATCTCCCGACTTTGCAGCTTCCCGCTGCTTATCCTTGACGATTTTGGAATGGAACGGGGAACGGAATACGGCTTAGAGCAGGTCTACAACGTGATTGACAGCCGTTACCGCAGCGGCAGGCCGCTGATCGTCACGACTAATCTCACGCTGGAGGACTTGCAGCACCCGGAGGACACCGCCCACGCCCGCATTTATGACCGTCTGATTGAAATGTGTTCTCCTGTCCGCTTTACCGGGAGCAACTTCCGAAAAGCCACGGCGCAGGAGAAAATGGGACAACTGAAAAAGCTGATGAACAGAAAGGAGAGCCGCCTATGACCAACACCCCAAAGAATGACCGCAGCACCCGCCGCCCGGATTGCGTGACGGAAATCCGCATAGGTAATTCTGTCCTTGTCGTTTCCGGCTATTTCAAGCAGGACACCACCGCCACCGCCGCCGATAAAATGCTGAAAGTGCTGGAAGCGGAAGCTGCTACACAAAAATCGGCAATTTGACGGGACGTAAAGAAGCAGAAAGGACTGTACAGCCAGCCCCGGCGTGTGGTATGATAGTCATACGGAATAGTGGGGCTGGCTGTCGGAAATGGAGGACACTATGTTAAGACAGACCACCCGAAACCTTATTACCGCCCTTTATCCGAGATTATCCCACGAGGACGAGCTGCAAGGTGAGAGCAATTCTATTTCAAACCAGAAGCGTATTCTTGAAACCTATGCGAAGCAGAACGGCTTTTCCAATCTGCAATGGTACACAGATGACGGTTATTCTGGGGCGAACTTCCAAAGACCCGGTTTTCAAGCCATGCTTGCGGACATTGAAGCCGGAAAAGTCGGCACCGTTATCGTCAAGGATATGTCACGGTTAGGGCGAAACTATCTGCAAGTGGGAATGTATACGGAAATGATTTTCCCACAGAAAGGCGTCCGCTTTATCGCTATCAATGACGGAGTGGACAGCGCACAGGGCGACAATGATTTTGCCCCTCTGCGGAACATTTTTAACGAATGGCTGGTGAGAGATACGAGCAAGAAAATCAAAGCAGTAAAACGGTCTAAGGGTATGAGCGGGAAGCCCGTCACGAGCAAACCCGTATACGGCTACTTTATGGACGAGGACGAAAATTTTATCATTGACGGGGAAGCCGCCCCTGTTGTGCGGCAGATTTACAGCTTGTGCCTTGCCGGGAACGGGCCGACCAAGATAGCCCGTATGCTCACAGAGCAGGAGATCCCCACGCCGGGAACGCTGGAATACCGTCGGACGGGAAGCACCCGCCGCTACCACCCCGGCTATGAGTGCAAGTGGGCGACCAATACCGTGGTACATATCCTTGAAAACAGGGAGTACACGGGCTGTCTGGTAAACTTCAAGACGGAGAAGCCGTCCTACAAGACCAAGCACAGCGTAGAGAACCCCATTGAGAAACAGGCGATTTTCGAGAACCACCATGAGCCTATCATTGACACCCAGATGTGGGAGCGTGTGCAGGAGTTACGCAAGCAGCGCAAACGCCCGAACCGCTATGATGAAGTGGGCTTATTCTCCGGCATACTCTTTTGTGCCGACTGCGGCAGCGTCCTTTACCAGCAGCGTTACCAGAACGCCACCCGCAAGCAGGATTGTTATATCTGCGGGAGCTACAAGAAGCGTACCCGTGACTGTACGGCGCACTTTATCCGCACCGACCTGTTGACCGCCGGAGTGACCGACAATCTGCGGAAAGTCACCAGCTATGCAGCGAAGCACGAAGCCCGGTTTATGAAGCTGCTGATCGAGCAGAACGAGGACGGGGGCAAGCGCAGGAACGCCGCAAGGAAAAAGGAGCTGGAAGCCGCCGAGAAGCGTATCAGCGAGTTATCCGCTATCTTCAAGCGGCTGTATGAGGACAGCGTGACCGGGCGCATTTCAGACGAGCGTTTCACGGAGCTGTCGGCAGACTATGAAGCCGAGCAGAAAGAACTGAAAGAGAGAGCCGCCGCTATCCGGGCAGAGCTTTCCAAAGCGCAGGAAGCCACGGTAAACGCAGAAAAGTTTATGAATGTTGTCCGCAAGTACACCAGCTTTGAAGAACTTACCCCTACCCTTTTGCGTGAGTTTGTGGAGAAAATCGTTGTGCATGAGTGCAGCTATGACGAGAACGGCACACGCAGACAGGACATTGATATTTATTACTCTTTCGTTGGCAAGGTAGACCTGCCCGAATGACCGCCCGACCTATCCGGCGCAATGCGCAAACGCCGGATAGGAACGGCAAAATTTTTTACACTTCTACTACTTCTTTATCACACATCAGCAAATACACAAGAAGATAAACAGACCCCTGCCTTTATTTGCTTTGCTCATAGAAAATTTCCTCCAAATAATGTACCTCCCAGCATCAGATTCATAATCGCCCGAACCGCAAGCCGGCCCAAAAGAATACCCGCAATAATCACGATCGCTAGAATTATTAGTCTTTTCCGTGTAAGCATCATCTTTCCTTCATCTCCTTTTCATTTCGGCTTCTTGACTTTGATGTCTCGTTATACTACAATATCGATGAGTCATTTGTATCGCCGATACTATTGTATCAGCCGTTTTCAAATAAGCAATAGGAGGACAAAAAATGATACAGACGGAGCGAATTGTATCACCCATGAGTAATGAAGGACGCAACACATATGTTGTTGAACATTTGACAAATGCGCTCCTCGAACTCCTGAATGAAAAACCGATCCATGACATTTCAATCAGCGAACTTGTCGAACAAGCCGGCGTAGGCCGTGCTTCTTTTTATCGGAATTACGAATGTAAAGAAGATATTTTGAAACACCTCTTAAACGAAAAAACGGCTGAATGGGGAAACAAATGGAACGAAAACAGCGGCACGCCTTTAAGCGAACACATCCGTGTCATGCTTAAACATTTTGAAGCCAATCGTTCCTTCTACAAGCTTTTGAACGACCGGGGACTTATTTATTTATTAAAAGACATCATCCTTAGTTTTTTCGGTCCAAAACCTGAACACGATATGATCAGTGCCTATTCTTCTGCTTTTGCGGCCTATGTGCTTTATGGCTGGATAGATACATGGTTTCAACGCGGAATGAAGGAATCCGCCGATGAGATTGCGGACATGTTTAAAGCGCAGGATCTTTAATGCTTATGATCAAGCCGTATCCGCAGTATAAAATCGCTATTTTCCCCATCAACAAGCTATATCTGCCTTGAATGCGCTGGGGAACACGCTGACACTCTCCGTCGGAATGCAACAGATCGTTTCAGCCGCATAGAAGAGAAAATAGGAGTTATGGAATAACAAGTCCCAGCACAAGATCTGTTCGATTTTTTGTACTGGTTATTGATGCAAGTCCTGATTAGGGAACTTTTTAAAGGAGAGAAACAGTGAAAGAAATTAGTTTCGTTTTTTCGTTAAAAGGAAACATCAAGTCACAGAAAATATCTTTGTGCGGACATTTAGAAGCACTGATCGGAAATTATTATCTTTCTCAGGCAGGCAATCCCAAAGCAGCCTGGTACGGTATCCATTATGACGCATCGATCAATGTCGACCAGGATTGTGTAAAACCCACGGATGAGAACTTAATCGGTTATGTTTACCGGGATGACCGGGTCGCATTTGTATTAAACCCATTTCTTGATCAATTTATAACTGACACAAAAGGTTATCCGATCTGCTATCTCGGCGTAAATTCGTTGGACGACGATAGCCTTGAATGCAGGAATGCGATGAATTATAGCTCATCCATTTTACCCGCTCGCTGGATCGATGATGATTTTTTAAATGATGACCAACTTCCCTTTGACTTTGAAAGTTTTGAATATATCGATGAAGGACTGCCTTATCTGAATCCCAAGCATTTTTCCGTGAGTCATTTCGTGAAGTATTGCCGGCTGGACAAAGAATAAACTAGCTGGAAAAGGAAAGAATAATTGAATTTTAGAAAACATGGAATCAGTTCAGTCTCATATTCCGGCGTGAGTCTCGATTCCCGCGAAGTCTGGCTGTTCCAAATGAAAATGAACGTCCTCAAAGCAAAAGAAAACCCTCGTCTGAAATCTGCTCCCTGGAAGAAGCATCCGTCAGACGAGGGTTTTTGATTATGATTTACGCTGACTCAGCCAGGCACTCAGCGGAAACATCATGACGCCGGCCACGATGATTAACGGCAGCCAGAACTGCGCAAAACCGGTGAACTTGGCATAGTAGCCCTGGAAAAAGATGAAGATGACAATGCATGGCAGACCCCAGCGCAGATAGCCGCGGATCTTCTCTGGAAAGCGCAGCCCTTTTCCGGCGTTTGCTTCCTCAATGAATGCCTCCCAGCCCCATCCGCATTTCCGCGTGCAGAACATCAGGTAGATCAGCGAACCCAACGGCAGAATGTTGCTGGAAACGATGAAATCCTCCAGATCCTGAATCGTGCTGCCCGCACCCAACGGCTGGAAGCCGCTCCACAAATTGAAGCCCAGCGCGCATGGCAGCGATAAGACCAGAAGCAGAATGATATTCATCCAGACCGCTTTTTTTCGTGACAATCCCGAATCCATCGCGAAGGCGACGATATTTTCAAATACCGCAATGATCGTCGTCAGCGCAGCAAACGACAGGAAGATGAAGAACAACGTTCCCCAGATCTGCCCGCCAGGCATCGAGTTAAAGATATTCGGCAGCGTGATGAACACCAGGCCCGGCCCGGAATCGACAGGAATGTTGTAAGCCGCCGCGGCCGGGAAAATGATCAGCCCGGAAAGCAGCGCAACCACGGTATCCAGCGCCATGATATTTAAGCTCTCACCGAACAAGCTGCGTTCTTTACCGATGTAACTGCCGAAGATCGCCAGTGATCCCATGCCGATCGACAACGTGAAGAACGCCTGACTCATCGCCGCGAAGATGACATTGCTGATGCCGGCCTCCAGCATCCGGTTAAAATCCGGAATCAGATAAAATTTTAATCCTTCGATCGCGTTCGGCAACGTCAGCGAGCGCACACACAGCACGATCATGATCAGAAACAGACAGGACATCATGACCTTGGATACCCGTTCGACGCCATTCTTTAATCCTAACCGGCAGACCAGAAAGCCCAGCAGCACCGCCAGCACCATAAAACCGATCTGCTGCGCCGGGGATTTCAACATGGCGTCAAACACCCCGGACACATCCGCCGCTTCCAATCCGGTCAGGCTGCCGGAGCCCATTTTAACCACATAGTTCATCATCCAGCCGCCGACCACCGTATAAAACATCATCAGAATGTAATTGCCGCTGACCGCCATCGCTTTAAATCCATGCCAGCGCGTTCCTTTGGGTTCCAGCACATCAAAGGAATGCGAAACTGATTTCCGCGACGCCCGGCCGACGGAAAATTCCATGACCATGATCGGTAATCCCAGCAGGATCAGGAAAAACAAATAGATTAAGACAAACGCGCCGCCGCCATATTGGCCCGTAATGAACGGAAACCGCCAGACGTTGCCCAGACCGACCGCGCAGCCGGCCGATATTAAAATAAATCCCAGCCGGGAAGATAATTTTTCTCTTTCTTTCATGACTTATAAAATCCCCTTTTTCTCCGCTATTGTACCATAGAAAAGAGGCGCTGTCTTCAGCCAAAATAAGCCGTAGTCCTCCATTCAGAGCCCGTCTTGGCTTTCCGGCGGACGCGCCCCTTCACTTTTCCAGATAAGCGCGGCAAAGCAATAAAATCGCTGCGGTTTCAGCTCGGGATTCAGCTCAGATAAAGTAACTTTCAATCAGGATTTTCTCCGGAAGAAATCAAGAAGCGCTGAATTGAAAAGCGGCCGGCTTCTCATTAAATGAGGATTGTTTTCAGTCCGATCATCCGTTACACTGAACTTAACCTGCACGATGCCGGTCAAAGGAGAATTTACCATGCAGAAATTCAATTTACACACGCATACCTTCCGCTGCGGTCATGCCAGCGGGACTGACGACCAGATGGTGCTCAGCGCGATCGAAGCCGGTTTTGAGCTGCTCGGTTTCAGTGATCACATGCCCTATCCCGAGCTGCATCTGCCAACCTGCCGCATGTTTTATGATCAGCGCCAGGAATACGTCGATTCCATGAAGAAGTTAAAGGTCAAATATCAGGATCGGATCCAGCTGCGGTTTGGTTATGAAGCGGAGTATCTCGAGGACCATCAGGAACTGTTGGAACAACTCCACGGTGAAGTCGATTATCTGATTCTCGGTCAACATTTCAAAGCAATCGAAACGAATCCAGCTTATGAGCTGGTCTATGATTACGACGCCTATAATAACGATGAAGACGTGCTGTTCTATGCCGGTCAAATTGAAAAAGCAGCGGCCACCGGTTGGTTCAGTATGATTGCCCATCCGGATTACTTTATGTTAGGCCGCCGCACCTTCACTCCTGCCTGCGCGGAAGCGGCCCAACGGATCTGCGCTGTCAGCGCAAAAACGGGGATTCCGCTGGAAATTAATTTGAACGGCGTGCATTACGGTAAGCATGAATATCGAATCAGCACGACTGATCCAGCGTCCACGGAAACGACCTACGCCTATCCTTTCCGGAAATTCTGGGAGATCGCCGCCGCCATGCGGTGTCCGGTATGTTATGGATGGGACGCGCACGCGCCGCTGGTGCTGCAGGATTTCAGCCGGGTCGCGGTAGCGGAGAAGCTGCTTGAAGGACTGCCGCTGAACTTTATCGACCGCTCGCCGGTCGAATAGCTTCGGCATGCTTCCCCTTCCGTCTTTCCTGACTTATCGTTTATCCTCTGTCCTTTTCACCGTGTTTTTATCTTTTCATTGGAAAACACATTCGTTTCTTTTTCGTTCCATTTTGAATTCTTTCGTTAAATAGTGTAATATGAAGTACAGAACTAGGGGGTTAACATATGAATGAATGTTCCGGAGCTGCCCTGAAAACCCTGATTCGGATGCAGCAGAATGAAATTGACGAATATCATATTTACCAAAAGATCGCAGCGACGGTCAAGTCGGAGGAAGACCGCAAAATCCTGCTTCAAATCGCTCAGGAAGAAGCCTCGCATGGCAAGCTGTGGGGAAAATATACCGGCTTGCAGCCGAAGCCGAACACCGGCAAAGTTTTCTGGTACAGCCTGCTTTCTAAAATCTTCGGCTATACCTTCGCTCTGAAACTGATGGAAAACGGCGAGGACAAGGCGGATAAAGCCTATACGAGCTTAATTCAGGAAATTCCGGAAGCGGAGAAAATTGCCGAGGATGAGGAACGGCATGAACAGGCGCTGTTAGCGATGCTTGACGAGGAACGCCTGCAGTTTGTCGGTTCGATGGTGCTGGGCATGAACGATGCCTTAGTTGAGCTGACCGGAACGCTGGCCGGCCTGACCTTCGCCCTGCAGAACAACCGGCTTGTCGCTCTGTCCGGCCTGATCACCGGCGTTTCTGCGACCTTCTCGATGACCGCTTCGGCCTATCTCTCCGCCAAGAGCGACAATGACCCGCAGGCTGTCAAATCGTGTCTGTATACCGGCGTCATGTATATGATTACCGTCGCTTTGATGAGTCTGCCATATTTACTGCTTCCGGCAGAAGCCTACATCCCGGCGCTGATCGCACTGCTAGTCACGGTGACGCTGATTATTCTGGTGTTCAATTATTATATCTCTGTCGCCAAAGACTATAATTTTAAGCAGCGGTTTCTTGAGATGTTTGTAATTTCCGGCTCGGTCGCCGTGATTTCCTTCCTCGTCGGTCTGGTCATTAAAGCCTGGCTGGGCATCGACATTTAACCGCAGATACATAAGCATCTTTTCCTTATCAGCCAGCCGGGTTAAAACAAGCCCGGTTTTCTTTTTCCGTCTGTTCCTTCTTTTCTTCCCGCAAAAGCCTTATAATGAGGAAAAGAACATGCGTCAATAAATGAACAACCTTCAGCCCGAAAATCAAGAAGGAGGAATGAAGAATGAAGCATCTTTTCTTTGTGGAGGATGATTTAAGCCTGATCAACGGTTTATCCTTCGCACTAAAAAAAGAAGGTTACGCCGTCGACGTAGCCCGGACAAAACAGGAAGCGGAAGCCTTGTGGCTTAAAGAGAAATTTGATCTGGTCATTCTGGACGTTTCGCTGCCCGATGGTTCCGGTTATGATCTGTGCCGCCAAATCCGGCAGACCTCGACCGTGCCGATCATTTTTCTGACCGCCGCGGATGAAGAAACAGAGATTATCATGGGACTGGATCTCGGCGGGGATGATTACATCACAAAGCCCTTCAAGCTGGCCGTTTTTCTTTCCCGGATCCACGCGCTGCTTCGCCGTCAGGAAAATTTCAGCCCTGCGGAGAGGGAGCTGGCGTCCAACGGGATCCGAGTCCAGCGGCTGGAACGCAGCGTTTATAAAAATGGAGAACTCGTGAATTTAACCGCCGGCGAATATAAGCTGTTATGCTTATTGATGGAGAATCCCAACCAGGTGCTGACGCCGGAACAGATATTAAGCAAGCTTTGGGATTGCGATGAAAACTATGTCGACACCAACACGCTGACAGTTTATATCCGGCGATTGCGCGCCAAGATAGAAGACGATCCCAGCGATCCGAAGAAGATCGTGACGCTGCGCCGGCTGGGCTATAGATGGAATGTTCCGGAGCGTACCGGCGTATGAAAATTCTGGTCGATTCCAAAATCAAACACTTGTTTTATACCGTAGCCCTGATCTTCTTCAGCTTTCTTCTGCTTTCCTTCTTTCTGTTTACTCTCGATGTCACCCAGACAGCCGGAATCAGCCTGATCCTCTTTTTGATGACAGGAATTGCCGTCCTGGGCGTTATGTTTCTCTATTTCAACGATCAGTACAAAACGATGGAAAACGCGATTTCCCAGATCAAGGACTACACGGCGGGCAATCCGGCGGCTAGGATTGAATGCGACGAGGAAGGCGAGCTGAACCGGCTATTCCACGAAGTCAACGCGCTGGTCGCAATCCTGAACGCTCATGCGGAAAATGAAGAACGAGCGAAGCGCTTCATGAAGGACACGCTTTCCGACATCTCTCATCAGCTGAAAACCCCGTTAGCTGCTTTAAATATTTACAACGGGATCATCCAGCAGGAGGCCGGGGACGCCGAATCCATCCAGGAATTTGCGGCGCTTTCGGAACAGGAGCTGGAACGCATTGAAACGCTGGTGCAGAACCTGTTAAAGATCACGAAGCTGGACGCCGGCACAATCGTTCTGGAAAAGACCGTGGAAAACGTCTCGGAACTGATGGCACAGATTGAGCGACGCTTCGCTTTTCAGGCTTGCCAGGAAGGCAAAACTTTATCCTTTTCCGGCGATGAGTCGCTGACGCTCCTCTGCGACCGCACCTGGCTGACGGAGGCTGTCGGCAACCTCCTGAAAAATGCCCTCGATCACACGCAGGCCGGAGACCGCATTACCGTCCAGTGGAAACGCCGGGCCACTTTAGTTCAGCTTGTCGTGCAGGACAACGGCTGCGGCATCCATCCGGAAGATCTCCATCATATCTTCAAGCGCTTTTACCGGAGCCGCTTTTCAAAGGATACCCAGGGCATCGGACTGGGACTTCCTCTGGCCAAAGCGATTGTGGAAGCGCACAGCGGAACGATCGAAGTGGACAGCACGCTGGGAATCGGAACAACCTTTACGATCAATTTCCTGATTCCTACAAAATTGTAGGCTGTCCGTCATCACCGGGTCGTGTTGATCCGGTACTCTTTCCTTGTTCAAAGAAAGAGGTGTTAACCGTATGGATTTATTAGAAGTGAAGAACATTTCAAAAACGTATGGCAGCGGTGAAGCGGCAGTTCACGCGTTAAAGCATGTGTCGTTTTCTGTGCCCAAAGGGGAATTCGTCGCAGTTGTCGGCGAGTCCGGTTCCGGGAAAAGTACGCTGCTGAATCTGATCGGTGCGCTGGATTCACCGACGTCCGGCAAGGTGCTGATCGCCGGCAAGGATTTGTTTTCCATGAACGACAACAGTCTGACGGTCTTCCGCCGCCGGAACATCGGCTTTATTTTCCAGAGCTTTAATCTGATTCCGGAATTAACCGTCGAACAGAATATCATCTTCCCGGTTCTGCTGGATTATCAAAAACCCGACAAAAAATATCTGAAGGAATTGTTAAGCGTGCTGAACTTGCAGGAACGCCGTCATCATCTGCCAAGTCAGTTGTCCGGCGGTCAGCAGCAGCGCGTTGCGATTGGACGGGCGTTGATCACCAGGCCTTCGCTGATCCTCGCCGATGAACCGACCGGCAACCTGGATACGCAGAACACCAGCGAGGTGATCACATTATTGAAGGAAGCGTCGCGAATCTACCAACAGACCATCGTCATGATTACTCACAGTAAAAGTATCGCGCAGACCGCGGATCGGATCCTGCAGGTATCCGACGGCGTGCTGACCGACTTCGGGAGATGCCGGGAATGAAAAGCTATCTGAGTCTGATTCCGATCTCGGCGAAAGTGCATCAGCGGCAGAACCGCATGACGCTGCTGTGCATCGTTTTCTCCGTGTTCATGGTCACCGCGGTTTTCAGCATGGCCGAAATGGGCGCACGAATCGAGCAGGCCCGATTGATGGAAAAGCATGGTTCGGTTTCCTTTCAGAATTTGTTCAGCAGCGCGCTGGGGCAAAGCCTTTTGCTTGTCGCCCTCGTCTTGTTTGTTTTGATCCTGATCGCCGGGGTGCTGATGATTTCCAGCAGTATGAACAGCAGCGTCGCCCAGCGGACTCAGTTTTTCGGAATGATGCGCTGCATCGGCATGAGTAAGCGGCAAATCACCCGTTTCATTCGCCTGGAAGCGTTAAACTGGTGCAAAACCGCAGTCCCGGCCGGGGTCGTGCTGGGGATCGTCACGTCCTGGATTTTATGCGCGGTGCTGAAGTTTGAAGTCGGTGAGGAATTCGCGAAGATTCCGCTGTTCGGTTTGAGCGCGATCGGCATCGTCAGCGGAGTGATCGTCGGCGTCCTCACGGTGTTGATCGCGGCGAGCTCGCCCGCGAAAAGAGCGGCGAAAGTCTCGCCGGTGACCGCGGCTTCCGGAAACTCACAGATGGTGATGAGCGCGAAGCACGCCATCCGCTCCCAAGTCTTCAAGATTGAAACGTCACTGGGAATTCATCACGCGCTGGCGGCGAAGAAAAATCTATTTCTGATGATCAGCTCGTTTGCCCTGAGCATCGTCTTATTTTTGAGCTTTTCCGTCTTGATCGACTTTGTCAACTACCTGATGCCGCAGTCCGCCGCCGCTTCCGATCTCGATATCGCCAGTGTCGATGGCACAGATTCCCTTTCACCGGAGCTGGCGGAGTCGCTGAGCAACATGGCCGGGGTGAAACGCGTCTATGGACGGCGGAGCGCTTTTGAAATTCCAGCCCAGCTGCACAGCGCTTCCACGCAGGCAATGGCCGTCGATCTTGTGTCCTTCGATGACTTTGATCTGAGCTGCCTGCAAAAGGATCACGCGCTGACTCACGGAAGCAAGCTGGCCAAGGTTTACGGCGACAGCGGCTATGTATTGGCGACCGGCGATGCGGGAAGTGCCTGGAAAATCGGCGACCGGATCTCCATCAACAACACCGAGCTTGAAATTGCCGGGATGTTAAAATACGATCCGTTCAGCAGCAGCGGACTGACGCAGGGCAAGCTCACGTTGATCGTCTCCGGCGAAACGTTTGCCCGTCTGACGGGGGAAACGGCGTATTCATTGTTGATGATCCAGACAAAAGCTGACGTCACCGACGAACAAATTCAGGCGATCCAGCAGGCGGTAGGCAGCGAGTACATCGTTAAAGATAAGCGCGAACAGCGCACAGCCGGAATGTACTTCGCTTTCGTTTCCTGTATTTATGGATTCCTGAGCATTCTTACCCTGGTCACCATTCTGAATATCGTCAACAGTATTTCGATGAGCGTATCGTCCCGGATTAAACAATACGGCGCGATGCGGGCAGTCGGCATGGGCAAGCGTCAGGTCACCAAGATGATCGCGGCGGAAGCGTTCACCTATGCTTTTCTGGGGTGCTTCGCCGGCTGTATCCTGGGAATTCCCTTAAACAAATTGTTATTTGATCTGATGATCGCCAGTCATTTCGGTTATGCGGTCTGGGTCTTCCCATTTCAAAATCTGGCCGTGATTCTGAGTTTCGTCTTCTTCGCGGGGCTGGCGGCGGTGGCTGCCCCGGCCAAACGGATGCGCACGATTTCGATCACGGAAACGATCAACGATTTATAAGCAGGATCTCCCAAACCGGTCAAAAGATTCAAGGAAAGACCGGAAACGACGGGATAAGAAAAGCAGTGCCGCGGAGCTGGAATCCAGATCTCTTGCGGCACTGCTTTTTAAGAGAATAAATAGGTATAACTATTCAGAGAATGAATAAAAAGCAAGGTTGAGTTTGAATCCAGCCTTGCTTTTTCCGTGTTTATTTTCCAATCTGGTTCGCGTAGAAATCGACCAGCTGTGTCCGCATCTGTGCCACGACGTCTTTCGCCCAGGCGTAGTCCTTTTTCTTTTCTTTACTGCCGACGGCGTTTGCGAAGCGTTCCGCCAGATCCTGACCTTCATAGAACGGAACCGCAACGTCGACCACCTTTCGCTCCGGTGTTTCTTCAAGAACTGCGTCGCTGCTCAGCTTGGTGATCAGCACCGTCTGATCCTGAAGGTTGAAATAGCTTTCTGGTTTCAGGGTGTCCTTGTTGTACTGCTGGACGATGAAGACCGGCAGCGATACCATTTCTTTTCCCTTTTTGTTAAAGCTCAGGGAAACGACATAGCCGTCGCCGTTGAGCGTCAATCCGTCGATGGACAGGAATGAGCGTTCAATTCCAGAGGGGAAGGACGTCTGCTTGAGATACGCGACCGTCACTTTCAGATTTTCAATCTGCTTGCTTTTGGCGTCCAGATCACTGAATAAATCGGGACTCGGCACGCGGTAATCCTGAAGCATTTCGCCGACCGCGGCAGTTTCATCATAGACCCAGCGAGTCATCTGATCCGCGATTGTCCGCTGATCTTCACCTTCTGTGCGTCCGATCAAATTGTTCATATTGACTAAGGACACTGTTCCGTTAGTCCAGATCTGATGTTCTTTTAACTGTTCCGCGTTCCAGCTGCCCTTGCTTGTGGTCAGCGGTTTGGCGTTCATCGATTCCTCGGTAAACAACTGAAAGAGGGACAGCCCTGGATTCAGCTTGGTTCCCGCTAAGATGACCGTGCCTTTCAGACCGGCTTTCTTCGCTTCCTCACACGCGTCCATCGTGCAGCCGTCCAGTGTTTCCTCGCTGATCGACAGCCGGACAGTTTCCGAAGCGATCCGGACCGGTGCGGTCTGCGTGATCTGCAGCTTCGCCGACGCTAAGCTGATTCCCGGCAGTTCGTTGTTAATCACTTGTTCCTCGGGTGCCGGAAGCATACCGTCATCCGTCGGCTGCGGCTTCTCCTTGTTCTGACAACCGCTGATCAACAAGATCAGAACCAAAGCTGCTGCAATTGTTTTTTTCATTTCCTGCACCTCGTTTCTTCTTTTATTATAAAGGATAGAGTTAAGGAATGTCTTAAAATTTACTTACGACTTCCGCAATTTTTCTTAGTAAATTCTGGATTGTTTCATTAATGGAAGTGGAAGAACTCCTGCACGCGGCGGGCGTAATGGCCCAGCACGATCAGATGATGATTCCCAATCGGCTCGCGCAGCAGCGTGTCCAGTCCCTGCGGCAGCGAAACCCGGATCTGTGTGCGGCACAGGTGTTTTTCGTTCAGATTTTCGACAATTTCTCCATTCTGGACAAAGTAACGATCCATCAGCGCGGAACACTTGAAGACCGTCGCATCGCCTTCACGCAGATGACCAGCCAGCGCGACGCCCAGATCGGATTCAAAATGCGTCATCAGCCGGAAAGCGCTCGGCATGGTCAGCGGCAGCGTGCAGTGCGCGAAGATGATCTGTTTCTGCTGAGAGAGAATCCGCGATGGATTGCACATGAAGACCGGCTGATCCGTCAGCTTGCCGATCAGCGTCATCGCGATCAATGACGGCATATCGCCTTCACATCCGCCATAAACGCCCTCGGCGTTAAGAATTGCCAACGCAAGACAGCCCGTGCTCTTGACCGGGCCTAACAGATCGAAGCAGCGCACTGTGACTCCGGCCAGCTGATATTTCTGACAGATCCGCTTGAGCGCGCCGTAGATTTCCAGCGATTTCTGCATTTCCGCTTCCGGCCACGGCTGCTGCCGCAGCTGCCGGGTATATTCGTTTTCTTCCACCTGATGTTTTTCAATCTCCGCAAAGAATTCCTCCATCGAAATCGTAATGAGCTCGATTCCGGTTTTCTCCCGGACGGCCTGGGCGTCCACATGACTGGAGATCAGCCAGTCTGAAGGTTCGCCGACGCTGCCTAAGCGCAGCCCCTGCAGCTCCCGCTTGACCTTGAACACCTGAACCAGATCCGCTAACCGGGCCGCGGTATCATCCAGATCCCCATGCAGGATTTCCGCCTGCACACCCTTCTGACGCAGATAGGACAGGATTTCCATCGACGCCGCCAGTGAATTATTTTCGCCGGAGGTCAACAGGAAAACAGGTTCCTTTAAAAACGGTTCCAGCTTGAGAAAGCGGCCTTCCGTTCCGCCTCCGCCCACAAACACAACGGTCATCGCTTCATCGTTCAAGGCTTCCGCCGGCACGATTTCCAACGTGTGGCCGCAGCGTTTAGATAATTCCTGCAGATAGTTCCGGTTCAGTACATCGCGGTCTTCCATATCCGCATTCATACTTTGTAAATAGCCAATTCCAATCTTCATGATAACCCTTCTTTCTTTAGCTTCATTGTAACCTTACCCCGGCTAAAAAACAATCAATCTGCCGGACTTCATCCTCTGCTTTTCCGCTTTGTCCGGTCTTTTACCGCTTTTCATCAGGAATAGAAAAAGATCAGGAAAGCGAACAGTTATCCTTCGCCTTCCCGATCTGTAATAAGCGGCCTGCCTGTCGTTTATACTTGAGATCCAATCATTTCCATCGTCTGCGGAGAATGCCGGTAATACTGCGCCTGCGCTTCCCACAGTTCCTGATACAAGCCCGGCTGCCCGGCCAGCTGATCATGGGTTCCGCGCTGAACGATCTGACCGTGATCGAACACGACGATTTCATCGCAGAACTTACAGCTGCTCATGCGGTGTGAAATAAAGATCGAAGTCTTATCCTTCACCAGCTCGTTGAAGTTTTCATAGATTTCCGCTTCCGCCAGGGGATCCAGCGCCGCGGTCGGTTCGTCGAGGATGACGACTGGCGCATCCTTATACAGCGCCCGGGCGATCGCGGCTTTTTGTGCTTCCCCGCCGCTGAGCAGGATGCCTTCGCCGTTCTCTTTGCCCAGCTGCGTCTTCAATCCTTTGTCCATACCCGCAACCCTTGCGCTCAGCCCGACTTCCTCCAGCACCCGCATCGCCTTCTGGTCATCGACATTCGCCGAAGCCGCCAGATTTTCGCCTAACGGCATTTCCATCAGCTTAAAATCCTGGAAAACAACGGAGAAGATCTGAACGTATTCTTCAAACGCGTATTTCCGGATATCGATCCCGTTCAGCAGGATTCTTCCCTCTGTCGGTTCCGCCAGCCGGCACATCAGCTTGATGAACGTCGTTTTCCCCGCGCCGTTGCGCCCGACGACCGCAAAGTGTTTCTTCAGTTCCAGATCAAAGGAGATATCCTTCAGCGCGGTTTCGCTCTGGCCCGGATAGCGGTAAGAAACATGATCGAAGGTCAGATGATATTCGCCGTCATCCCGTTTCTCCACCGGCAGCGTCCCTTCATAGCTCATATTCGGACGTTGGATGAAGGCTTCATAGCTGTTGAGGTATTCGTAACGGTAGGCGATGTTGTTATAGCTGGCTGCCAGTGTGACCAGCGAGGTCGTGAAGCGCAGGATCGCGTTGGCGTACAACATGACCTCACCGATACCGATGGTGCCCTGCATCGCGATGATGCCGATGACCAGATAGGTCATCCCGGATGCCAGTTGCGTCAGAAAGGTGATGACACCGTTAATCTTGCCGTTGTTTGTGCCCCAGTCGATATAAAGCCGGGAGCTTATCAGCGTCTTATCAAAGAGTTCCATCAGGAAATCCTCCATTTGATATAACCGGATATCCTTGCCATTTTGAATACTCATTCCCAGATTTCCGATATACCCGCACATCGCATTGTTATGGACGTTATCCCGTTTCATTTTCTGAAGCAGTCTTCCCGCTTTCGCGCTCAGCCGTGATCCGATCATAATAACCACCGCATACACAGCGAAAAGAAAGATTAAACTGCTTACCGGCAGCCAATAATCTTGAGCCTGCGTAAAAATCTGAACCAGCAAAACAGAAACAAAGGCCAAAGAATAAAGCATGGAGAAGAACATCGTCAGAAATTGAAGCAGATCCCGAAGCTGTTCCCCTGTACCGCCTCCACCGTTACTGCCTTGATCCGCCTTGCGGATTTCGTCGATCGTTTCCGCTTTTTCTAACTCTTCATATTCAATCTGATAGGCTTTTTCAAGAACACGCTGACGGATTTTGTATTTTGACAGATCGCGCAGCTTAAGAAAACGTTGATTTAAAGCCTTACTGCTCAACCCCAGAATAACGCTGAAACCGATCATCCAGTAAACGTTCTGCATCGCCTGCGGAAACTGACCGGCGATCAGGAAATTTAAAATCTGAGCGGAGAAGTAAATCGGCAGAAAGGGCACGGCCGCCGTAATCGCAGCGGTCAGGATCAGATAGGCGATCACATGGGGTTCGCTTTTCTGCATCATCCGGATGAATTTACAAGTTTCCTGCCAGGCTGTTTTCAAATTCATAGACTTCCCCTCCTTCCTGATAATATTGACTTTGAACTTCAAACATCTTGGCATATTTGCCTTTCCGCTTCATCAATTCCTCATGGGTGCCATCTTCCACAATCACCCCGTTCTCAAGAAACAGAATCCGATCGCAGAACTGGGTGGAGGACAGACGATGGGAAATAAATAATGCGGTGTGATCTCCGACCAAATCGTTAACCATCTTATACATCTCGCTTTCAGCGATCGCATCCAGCGCCGCAGTCGGTTCGTCCAGGATCAGCATCTTTGCTTCCTTATATAAAGCACGTGCCAGAATCAACCGCTGAACCTCGCCTCCGGAAAGCTGAATTCCGTCCGTGTTCAGATCTTTTCCAAGATAGGTTTTCTCCTGCAGCGGCAGACGGCTGACCTTCTCCCAGAGATTCGCCCGCTTCAATACCTCGATCACCTTTCCGCAATCCGTGGCTTCCAGATTTTTGCCGGAGATGTTTTCGGCGATCGTCACCGACATGATCATCGCATCCTGGAATACCACCGCCAGTTGTTTTTGAAACGCTTCCCGATTGTCCTCCGTTAACTCCCGATCGTTCAGTAAAATCCGGCCACTGTCCGGCCGATACAGACCGCATAACAGCTTGACCAGCGTTGTTTTGCCAGCCCCGTTGATCCCCACCAGCGCCACTTTCTGCCCTGCCGGAATCGTCAGATTAAAATCATCCAAGACCTTGCGTTGTTGATCATATTGAAATGAAACATGTTCAAAGGTAATGGTCATGGATTCAGCCGCAGCCTGTGATTCCGCAGGTTTTGCATGAACCACTTCCGATTCTGTATAATCGCGGTAATAACCAATCCGCATCAGATCGTTGCTCAGCAGCGATATCATTTCGCTGATTGTGGAAAACCATGTGGAAAAACCACTGATCACGCCTAACAAAAAGACAAATTGCGCAATGCTCATGCCCTGCATCAGACTCAGAATCAGCCAGCTGTAAGCCGCCAGATCCCGGACCGCCTGAATAAAAATACCCGCCATGTCATAAAGGAAATAAGCACTCCGGACCTTTCCTTCGATCTTTTCCAGCCGGCGGATCAGACTTCGGTAGAATTCTGCCATCCAGGCTCGCATTCCGTATAAGCGGATATCTTTCCCCGTTGCCACGTTGTAGGTTTCCTTATGCAGATACCAGATTGACCGAACGATCTGACCGGATTCCTCCATGGTCGCCGCTTCTTTTTTCCAGGCATAACGATAAATGAAATATTGAATTACCGACAACCCCAATAACAGGCCGATCAGCTGAATGTTTGTCGTCCCAATCACCAGGGAGTACAGCGTTAAGCCCAAAAGGTTTACAGCCAGCTTGATGTTGTGGTGGCAAAAGCCTTCCAAGCCATGATCGTTGGTCGATAAACATTCCTCCGTTTTCGCAATCTGGATCTGTGTCTTATAATCTTCCACATTCTGATAATCCCGCGTAATCGTGCTGCGGAACATTTCACTCCAGAACTTTTTTAAACGATAGAGAATAAACTGCGTCGATGAGCGATTCTCTAAAAAGGTCTGAATCCCGTTGATCACGCCGTAGACTAAAAACGCGCTGAGACAGACGAGAACCAAGGTCTGCACACCGGCCTGTTGTTCCAGACAGGCGATGATCAGCGACGGCATGAACACGCCGACCAACGGCGTTATCGCGGAAAACAACACCTCGGCGATTCCGTAATAAACTAATTTCCGGTCAAAGTCCCACATTTTGGAATAGACCAGATGATAGGTGCTGCGCACACTGTATTTCATAATGACGCCCCTTCCTGTCGTTATCTTCATTCTGATTATATAGTAGAATGACGCCGGTTAAGAAAAAAGGGCACGAAACGCAAAATTTCATGCACGAATGGTTTTTGTTTTCGATTCAGCTTCAAGCAGACCTGAATGCCATAACGATCAACTTGCCGATATTCTGTCAGATATTGAATAGAATAAGGAAAACGACCCGGTATGCTTCCATGTTAATCTCCGTTGCTTGCCGCATCGGATATTTTTTCTTACAATGAAGGCAGAAATGAAAAGGAGACAATCCTGAATGTTAAATGAAAATATTAAACGAGGCAGAAAATTAAAAGGACTTTCGCAGCAGGAGCTGGCCGTCAAGCTCAACGTGGTCCGTCAAACGGTATCAAAATGGGAACAAGGGTTATCCGTTCCCGATTCTGATATGTTAATTGCCCTGTCGGAAGTGCTGGAAATCCCGGTAAGCAAATTGCTCGGAGAACCTGTTGATGAAGCAGAGATGAATCATTTAAGAGTAATTTCTGAAAAATTGGAGGTGATAAACCTGCAGCTGGCCCAACGGAAAATCACAAGGCGAAAAATTCTCCATGGACTGCTGCTCTCATTGTGCGCGGTCATCGTTATGATTAATGCGGTACTCATCGCCATCGGCAGTCCTTACTTGAGCTGGGATTACAGCAGTCCTGAAACCGCGGTGATCGGCGTTGCCTTTCATTCGCTGGAATGGTTGTTTGTCAGAACGGCGCCCCTTCTTTTGATCGGCATCATCCTGGGTCTGTTCCTGACTCGAAAGAAAGATTGAAGATCTCTCAGCTTTTAGATAAGCTTCAGATTTTTAACGGTACTTGATAAACAGGAGGTTCTTAAAATGAAGAGAAAGAAAATTGGGATAACGATTGCGGCCATGGTTATTTTGGGATTGGGTTTTATAGTTTACAATCGTACGAATTCTGACCGCTATGTGCCTGACGAAGATGAAATAGCGCTGCATATCCAGCTGGATACAAAAGAAGATATTGGATTGTTGATTTATGATTATCGCATCGGGAATCACGAATACAGCGGCGGCACTTCCAATGCGGACAGATCGTTGATCAAACACGATTCGGATAACATCGTCGTATGGAATAAAACGGAACTTAACAATTCCCCGGAGCCCCTGGAATTATCAATCCAATTCAGAATTATAACCGAATATGTGACGCCTAATTATGAAAATATCTATCCGGAAGACATCACCCGATATTTAAACCCGATCTCATGGGAAGCGCACTTTGGCGAATCCTATGTTATTACGATAACCGGGGATAAGACCAACGGGTATCAAGCCGCATTCAACTAACTTCTCTTTATCTGGAATAAAACGAAGCTCATTGCGTCATTCAACGATCAAAATAAACAGCTGTGTTCAGTGTTAAAAGTGTGCCCATCTTCACGGGAAGAAGATCAGAAAATATGGATTGTCATTGGTCTTTAAAGGTTCATACGCATAACCTTGCTGCACTCCACGAAATCCATTTTTTCATACATTTCAATTGCATTTTTATTTTGTGTCAGTACGCTTAATTCAACATATTCTAATTTTTTTATTTTCGCCCAGTTTATCACTTCGTTTAGCAAAGCTTTTCCAACTCCTTTGCCTCTCTGATCCGGGGCTACGACAATGTCCATTAAATAAGCATATCTATGGAAAACAAAGCAGTGATACGCTGGTGTTGTTTGTTCCTGCACAAGAGCAAATCCCAAGATTTGATTTTTTTCTTTGGCAATCAGTATATCATCCCGTTCACTCTCGATAATAGATTTTATAAAATCCTCCTCTTGAATTGCTGTTTGAAAATATTTTGGCTGTAACTTAGCCATATCCGAAAAAAGTAGTTCATAAAGTTCTTTTATATCAATCAGATTATTTAAACTTGCTAATTCTATATTCATTCTATATCCTTTCTGACACACAACTTCCGGTTTATAAAGGAAGCATAATTTCCGTGACGAAGATCCCCGGCTCATTCTTGCGGTTGATATACCCGCCGTACTTCTCCACTTCCCGATTGATGCGCAGTAAACCATGTCCATGGTTGCCGCGCTTGTGTGTGATATATTCGTCATCCATCTTCCGCACCACCTCTGCGGTCGCATTGGCGACGGAGATATAAAGCTGCTGCTTAAAGACACCGATATATAAGCGAATAAAACGGTCCGACGTCAACGTTTCGCACGCTTCCATCGCATTGTCGATCAAATTTCCCAGAATCACGCACAGATCCAGATCAGCGACGGTGAGCTGACTCGGCACGGTCGCTTTGTAGTCCAGCGCGATCTCTTTCTTGATCGCCATCGACAGTTTTGAATTCAGGATCGCGTCGACGTTCAGGTTGCCGCTGTCGACCAGCTCATAGACGTCTTCCAAGTCCTGTTCCAGCGAATTCAAATAGTTTTTCGCTTCTTCGATTTGATTCATCCGCAGCTGGGCTTTCAGATTCTGTAAATGATTGTGATAATCATGCCGCCAGCCGCGCATAATCTGATAGATATTGTTGACTTCCTCCATCTGCCGGACCAGAGTTTTATTCTGATATTCCATCATCCGGTCTTCATAACTGCGCCGCAGAAGCCGCTGGTTTGCGCAGCCGACGCCGTAAAGCAAAAGGCTGATCATCAGAAAAAGTAAAAGCTGATCCTGCACTATACCACAGCCGACGAGGAAAAGCATACTCACACCGATCACCGCCAGGATCGCCGGCCGACTTTGACTTCGCTGCTGCTCCAGGACAAGACAAAGCAGATAAGCAACGCAGAAAAATGGCAGAAAGGAGCGGGTTCCCCTATAACTGAGCGCCGCGCCGATCAACACCGCCAGATCCAGCGCCAGACTTTTCCGCTGAAACCGCAGCCAAAGAAGAATCATCAGCCCGATTCCCGGCAGGCATTCTACAAGATAAACCGCGATCATAAGCGTGTTCCTTTGTTATAGCGGATGAACGCTTCGTTGACGATCTTTAATTGCGACCGGGCGATCGGCAGCGTAAACGAACCCGCGGATAAATCCTCACGGCGGATCTGATCCACCTTGGCGATATTGACCAGATAGGATCGATGAATCATCACAAACGTTTCGTCCAGCATCGCTTTCAATTCACGGATGCCGATTTTTTCTTTCTGCCGGTGATCTTCAAAAACAAGGTGACAATAGTGAGCTTCCGCTTCCACATAAATCAAATCGTTCAGGTTAATCCGACTTCCGTTTAACAAAACGTAACGCTGATCCGCGGATTGAATTTCATCGAGGATTGCGAACAACGCCTCATCCTGAACCGGTTTGATCAGATACCGCAGAGCTTTGACCTCGTAGCCTTCAAACACATACTCCTTCATCGCCGTTAAAAACAAGATCGGAACCTGAGCGTCAGTCTGACGGATTCTGCGCGCCAGCTCCATCCCATTTTGTTTTTTCATCTGGATATCAAGGATGATCAAATCAAACGGATACCGGCCATCGCACTCGAAAAGCATCTGTTCGGCGCTTTCATACCAGACCAGATCTGTTTTGCCCCAGCGGCCAAGCGATTCCTCCAGAATTTCTTTCTGAATTTTTTCATCTTCACAATATGCGATTTTCATAGTTTCATTTTATAATGTTCTCGATGTACACACAAGCCGGAATTCAAGTTTAAAGGAATAAGCGCGGTCACCCGTTCTTTTTTTAAGAAAAACCATCTCCTGACAAATATAGTGTAATCCCTGTTTCTGACAACTCAGATAGCAGATCAACACATTTTTCTGTTGTTTTACGAATTAAAATCACACATTTTTCTGCTGTTTTACGACTTAAAATCACACATTTTTCTGAAATCAACAAGAACGAATTGCGTTCGGGGAAACAAGGATCCAAAAGATTATGACTGAATCAAAGTTAAGGATTCGCTGTCTGAGTTCAGCGGTCATCTTATTTTTTATGTTTTTGCTTTGTGCAAAAATAAAAAACAGGCAAGGCAAAGCTTGATATTGCTCTGTCCTGCCTGCTTGTTTGTAAGAAGTTCCAATCTTGCCTCAAAGGGGTGAGAGCTTGAAACCTTATCTTAAGCTAAGATTTATTTCAGTTCTGCCGCCGCGTTTTCACCCGCGACCTTACCAAAGACAACCGACTGAGAATATCCGCCGGACTGCCATGTCACTTCACCGGAAGCATACAGACCCTTGACGACAGTACCGTCTTCATACAGAACCTGCGCCTTTTCGTTAGCGACAACGCCGCCCTTAGTCATGTGGTTTGCCGGTTCAACGCGAACGCCGTAGTACGGACCTTCCGCATCCAGCGCACGGGAAGGAACTTCGCCCAAGACTGCGTTTTCCGCGCCCGCTTCCGCATCTGCGTTATACTGATCAATGCTGGCCTTCAATCCTGCCGCGTCGACACCCAGAGCTTCCGCCAGTTCTTCGATCGTCTTGCCTTCCGCATAGTAGCCCAGACCAACATGCTTGCGGATCCGGTAGAATGAATCGTAGCCTGTCTTATCTGTGATATAGAACGCCGCGCCGTCAGGCTGACCCTGAACCATTGCCGCCCGGTCTAATCCGCCGGTGTTGTCGTTCAACAGTTCGCCCGCCTTGTTGACTAACAGATTCATGTCGGCGCCGCCGGTCAGATCCCGGCGCGGAACGATGATGTTGGAGAACACGCTCATCTTGCCCATGTTTTCCATCTGGAAGCCGTTCTTTTCAAAGACTTTGACAAAGTCGCCCGTAGTGCCCATCTGGTTGGATGTATTCATGACTTCATAACCCGGAGCATATTCCGCCAACAGTTCCTTGTTGCTGCAGAAGCCGCCGGTCGCGATGATGACTGCCTGTGCGTTGATGTCATACGATTCGTTATCGTTATTTGTGACTTTCACGCCGATGACGTCCTTGCCGTCCAGAATCAGATCTTCACCCTTGGTGCCGGTGCGGATATCGACGCCCAGATCCTTCGCCGTCTTTTCCAGACCCGCCTGGATGACTTCGCCGGAATACTGGTTATCTTCCGCCATGTGGTTGGTACCGCCATAGTTATAGTTCAGCTCCACGCCCATCGCGCGCAGCCAGGCGTCCAGTTCATTTTCCTGGTTAGCCCAGACTTCGATGCGTTCCGCGCTTTCGCCGGATTTCGACTTGCTTTCAATGAAGTTTTCGACCTGATTGACTGTCCATTCTTCATTGCCCGCTTTTTTCTGCGCTTCGGTATTGATGATATCGAAGAAGTTCATATCGAATTTGCCGTTGCCGCTCAGGATATCCAGTTTTTCAACCAGGATCACGTTGGCGTTCGCGTTGGTCTGCTTCGCGCCGATGGCTGCCGCTAATCCCGAAGGACCGCCGCCGACAACGACGATATCGCAGGTTTCCGCTTCCCGCTGAGACGCTGGTTTTTCCGGTCCCTGAGTGGTCATCGTGATGTCTTCCACATCCATGCCCGCCTGCTTCATCGCATCCGCCACCGCGGCCTTCACGCCGAACGATGAGAATGTCGCAGCCGTCACGCTGTCGACGACCGGCGAGTTGGCTTCCAGGATTCTTTCTTTAATCACCGGGAACGCGCGATCGATGACGACGTTGGTTTCGTGGCTGTCCACCAGCTCGATGTCCGTAATCTTCTGATCGGCGATCGTGACTTTCAGATTCATCTCTCCGCCGTAGCCTGTACCCTTGACGTCATAGACGCCGGAGTTTGCCGCATCAGGGGTTTTGTCCTGACTTGGTTCTGCAGGCGTATTTGAGCAAGCAGTCATGCTTGCCGCTAATAAACCCGCAAGACCGACCTTCACAAATTTGTTGTTCATGTTTCCTCCTATGTAGATCTCCTCTACATTCCCTATTTTACAGAAATCTCTTCTTTCGTCAAGCGAACAAAATCACAAAGATTTCACAAAATGAACACAATAAATCCAGATAATGGCTTAACCATGAGGCTTTCTCTCCCTTTCTGGAACTACTTTCAGCGTATGAAAAGTTTTTGTAAGGTGAAAGAAACCCGCTTTCTGCTCGAAAACGGGTCTTTTTTGATTTATTTCCGCATTTCTTCGCGGACTTCGCAGAAACAGCGGACAATCGTGTCGATGTCTTCGCGGGTATGCGCGGCGCTGACCTGCGTGCGGATCCGGGCTTTCCCCTTCGGAACGACCGGATAGGAGAAGGCGACAACGTAGATTCCTTTATCCATCATTCGCTTGGCCATTTCCCCTGCCGTCTTTTCATCATAAAGCATGACCGGTACGATCGGATGCACGCCTGGGATGATATCAAATCCGGTGTCCGTCATTTTCTGACGGTAATACGCGGTGATGTCTTCAAGATGATCGCGCAGCGAGGTATCGGCTTCCAGAATCTTAAAGACTTCCAGAGACGCAGCGACGATGGCCGGCGCCAAGGTGTTGGAGAACAGATACGGCCGGCTACGCTGACGAAGCAGATCGACGATTTCCTGACGGGCCGCCGTAAAGCCGCCGGAAGCGCCGCCTAACGCCTTGCCCAGCGTGCCGGTGATGATGTCCACACGCCCTTCCACACCGCAGTATTCCGCTGTTCCCCGGCCGTGTTTTCCGACAAAGCCGGCAGAATGACTGTCGTCCACCATGACCAGCGCGTGGAACTCGTCGGCCAGATCGCAGATGGATTTCAGATCGGCGATAATGCCGTCCATTGAGAACACGCCGTCGGTGGCGATCAGCTTAATCCGCGCCCCGGCTTCCTCCGCGGCAATCAGCTGCTGCCGCAGATCGGCCATGTCGTTGTTTTTATAACGGAAACGCTTGGCTTTGCACAGGCGCACACCGTCGATGATGCTGGCATGATTCAGCTCGTCGCTGATCACCGCGTCCTCCGGCCCCAAAATCGTTTCAAACAGACCGCCGTTGGCATCGAAGCAGGAGGAATACAGGATCGTATCGTCCATACCCAGAAAATGCGATATCGCCGCTTCCAGCTGTTTGTGACTGTCCTGTGTACCGCAGATAAAACGCACGGAAGCCAGGCCGTAGCCCTTTTCCTCATACGATTTCTGCGCCGCCTGAATCAGACGCGGATCGTTGCCCAGCCCGAGATAGTTGTTCGCGCACATGTTGATGACCTCGCGGCCGTCTTCCAATTTCACGTGTGACGATTGGGGCGTGACGATCGGACTTTCGCCTTTAAATAAACCCGCTTCTTTAATATCCTCGACTTCCTGGGCGTAAAATTGCAGCGCTTCAATCTTATTCATTATTTTTCCTCCTTCTGCAGCGAACTCCAGTCCAGCACCACTTTGCCGGATTGTCCGGAATTCATCGCCGCGAATCCTTTTTCATAATCCTGAATATCAAACCGGTGGGTGATCACAGCGTCGATGTTCAGGCCGCTCTGCAGCATCGTCGACATCTTATACCAGGTTTCCCACATCTCCCGGCCATAGATACCCTTGATCGTCAGACCGTTGAAAATGACTTTTTCCCAGTTGATCCGGGCGTCTGCTTTCTGTAAGCCTAAGAGTGCGATCTTGCCGCCGTTTTTCATGTTGTTAACCATGTCGTTGAAACCAGACTGTGCGCCGCTCATTTCCAGGCCGACGTCAAAGCCTTCCTTCATGCCCAGCTCGCGCATCACGTCCGGCAGCTTCTCCTGAGCGACGTTGACTGTGCGGGTCGCTCCGAGCGTTCTGGCCAGGTTCAGGCGGTATTCGTTGACATCGGTCACGACCACATGCCGCGCTCCGACATGCCGGCAGATCGCCGCCGCCATGCAGCCGATCGGTCCTGCGCCGGTAATCAGCACATCCTCGCCGATCATATTGAACTGCAGCGCCGTGTGGACGGCGTTGCCCAGCGGATCAAAGCAGGAGTATAATTCCTCGCGGATCGACGGATCACAATGCCACGCGTTTTTCGCCGGAATCACGAGGTACTGCGCGAACGCACCGTTGCGGTTTACGCCGACGCCCTGGGTGTTGCGGCATAAATGCGGCTGGCCTGCCAGGCAGTTCCGGCAATGGCCGCAGGTGATATGCCCTTCGCCGCTGACAAGGTCGCCGACCTGGAAACCTTCAACATTTTCGCCAACCTCGGCGATTTCCCCGACATATTCATGCCCGGCGGTCAAGCCGATCGGAATCGTATGCTGCGCCCATTCGTTCCAGTTATAAATATGCACGTCCGTGCCGCAGATCGACGTCTTGCGGATTTTGATCTTCACGTCGTTTTTGCCGCATTCCGGGACCGGCACCTGTTTCAGCGTCAAGCCGACGTCCGCCTTTTCCTTCACTAAAGCCCACATCATTTTGCCTTCGCTCATTTTGTTCCTCCTTCTTTTTGTAAGCGGTATCTTTAATTTTATAGTGCCTTAGTTTCCAGTGAAATGCAAGACACTTTTTTAAATTTGTCCGCAATACAAAGACAGTTTCTCGATTTATCCGCGCCGCTTTCTGAAACTTGTGAAAATCGTTGAAAATTATTATTTTACTTGAATTCATCGAGCCGGCCCCGTCTTTTTCATGATTCGACAAAATCCGGCAACAATAAGAGGGTAAAGGAGGGGAGCTAATGCAAGCGGAAACTAAAAAAACAAGTGATCGAAGATCAGGATTTCGTCGGACGAAGATCTTTTTAATCCTCGTCAGCGCCGGGGCGGCAGGCGTTCTCTTCTTTTCATTCCCGCAGCGTACGCCAAAAAATAAAAAGCCCGACTTTCTCGAAGCGGAGGATCGTCAGCTGGATCAAGCGCTGCATGAAAAACAAGACGCCGTGGAAATTGTCGTTTTCTACCCACAGGAACCGCAGACCATTCAGAGTGCGGCCAAAAAACAGGCTGAGCAGCTGATGACCACGCTGACCGCGGAATACGCCCAGCCGGTGGAGCTGCCGGCTGCCAGACAGGAAGACCCGGATCCCCTATTAATCAAAGCGGACTATCATACCGAAGCCTTAGCACAGAACACCGTGTCGGTTGTTTACCTGATTCAGAAAAAAGTTGGCGATCATATCGAGGAAGAACGCTGGGGTTATCTTCTTGATCAACAGACAGGAGCTTTGGTCGGCGCGGATCGGGCTTTCGATCAAACCGGGCTGAACCGGATCTCCGCTTTATTCCGGGATGCGATGAAAAACCAGGAAGCAACTCACTCCCTGGCTTACTCGCTGCCAATGATCGAGGCGACTTCCCCGGTTCCGGAAAATTTCTCTCAGTTTTATTATGATGACGACCGGCTGACGTTCTTCATGAAGCTTCCGGAAGGTGTGGCGATTTCCACGGAAACGGAAGAACCCAAAGAGGATGGACAAGCAATCGGCGATGAAATGCAAGACAGCGCAGATAATGGAATAGAGCGAACTAACCCGGCAATGTCCGGACAGGAAATGTTCTTTCAAGAATCCCAAAATCAATTGCGCTGGTCGGTGAACCGGACGCAGCTGGGATCGCATTTCTTATTGAAACCGGCAGAGGACCGCGAAGATTTATTCATCCCCCCGCGAACTATTGATCCTGAGAGGCCGATGGTGGCGCTCACCTTCGACGATGGCCCGCATCCCAAGAACACGCCGCGCATTCTGGAGGCCCTGCGGACTTACGATGGAGCGTCGACCTTTTTCATGGTCGGCACCAATGTCGAGCGTTATCCGGATATTGTCAGACAAGTTGCGGAAAGCGGCAGTGAAATCGCGTCGCATACCTATGATCATCCGAATTTAACCAAGCTGTCAGGGGATCGCCTGAATTATCAGCTCCGCCGTGTCAACGAGCTGATCGGCGAGTTAACTGATCAGCAGGTATCGGTGAAAACACTGCGTCCCCCCTACGGCGCTGTCAGTGAACAAGTCAGGGAAGCTGCCGACACGCCGCTGATTCTGTGGAGCCTGGATACATTGGACTGGAAAACCCGCAATGCCCAGAAGACGATCCGTCATGTCCTTGAGAATGTGGAGGATGGCGATATCATTCTGATGCACGATATCCACGCAGAATCCGCCGACGCAGCGGTAGCGATTATTCCGCAATTAACCGCGATGGGCTATCAGCTCGTCACCGTTCAGGAGCTGATGCAGGCAAAGGGGCTGGAAATGCTTCCGGGGCAGAAAATTTTCAGCGGAAATCCAGATACGCACGGTTCGTCTGTGATGCTCACCGATCAATGATACTAACGGTAAGCGACGCAAGTTCCTGACTGAAAAAGGCATTGAAATACAAAAAAGGCATATCCCGATCTGAGCTGGGGATATGCCCTGATTCTATTTCCATTAAGATTCTGTTTCTTCCAGACAATGAATCAATTCCAGAATCCGGTTCAGGTCCTGCGTGCCGGAATACTGGATAACGATCTGTTTCTTATCGACCTTGACGCGAGTCTGCAGCTTGTTCTGCATGACTTCCTCGACATACAACAGATTCGGGTCTTCCGTTTTCTTTGCGGCCTTGGATTTCGGTTTTTCCTGCCGTTCCTTGACCAGCCGTTCCACCTCGCGTACAGACAGACCTTCTTCGGCGATCTTCATCGCCAGATCATACGCTTCGCCCTCGTCCTCGATTGTCACTAACGGGCGCACATGCCCCATTGACAGCTTATTCTCCGTGACCAGCTGCTGGACAGATTTCGGCAGCTTTAACAGCCGCAGGGTGTTGGTGATGTGCTCACGGGATTTCCCGACGCGCTGGGCCAGCTTTTCCTGCGTGTAGTCCAGCCGTTCGATCAGGCGCTGATACGCCTGGGCTTCTTCAATTGCGTTCAGGTCCTCGCGCTGAATGTTTTCCAGCAGCGAGATTTCCATCATCTGTTCTTCAGTGAACTCCATGACGATTGCAGGAATCGTCTTCAATCCCGCCTTTTTACTGGCGCGGACGCGGCGTTCGCCGGCGATCAGCTCATAGCCTTTGACGGATTTGCGCAGCAATACCGGAGTGAAAACACCATGCTCCTTGATCGACTGAGCCAGCTCGCCGATCTTTTCGTCGTCGAATATTTTACGCGGCTGGTAGGGATTCGGCCGGATCTCAGACAGCTTAATCTCGCTCTGACGACTCTCGTCCCCCTGCTGAATCTCCTCGATCACATTGCTTAAATCATCGCCGAAAATGGCTCCCAGGCCTTTACCCAGCCGGGCTTCATCCTTTTTCATTGGCTTTTGCCTCCTTTGCGTTATAGGAAATGACTTCCTTTGCTAACGATGCGTAGGCCTTGGCTCCTTCCGATTTTACGTCATATTCAAAAATCGTGGCGCCGCGGGAAGGGGCTTCCGACAGCTTAACGTTGCGGGGAATGTAGGTCTTATACACCCGTTCCTTGAAATACCGCCGGACTTCCTGCTGAACTTCGACGCTCAGCTTGGTCCGCGCATCAAACATCGTCAATAATACGCCCTCGATCATCAATTTATTGTTGAAAAGACGCTGCACCAGACGAATTGTCGACAACAGCTGCGTCAGCCCTTCCAGCGCATAGTATTCACACTGCACCGGAATGATCACAGAATCCGCGGCCGTCAGGGCGTTGGTGTTCAGCAGCCCCAGCGAAGGCGGGCAGTCGATGATGATGTAATCGTAATCATTCTTCACGGCGACCAGCTTGTTTTTCAACAGCTTTTCACGTCCGTATTTGTATTCGACCATTTCCAGGTCCGCCCCGGCCAGATCGATGGTCGCCGGCAGAATATCCAGCGGCGGAATCTTCATGGTTTTCACAGCGTCCTTGACTTCGACCTCGGTCATGATGACATCGTAAATACTTTTCACAAAACTCTGGCGAGTCGCGCCGACGCCCTGCGTCGCGTTGCCCTGCGGGTCAAAATCGACCAGTAATATTTTTTTGCCGAGATAGGCCAGTCCGGCGGAGAGATTGATACTTGTCGTCGTTTTTCCGACGCCGCCTTTCTGATTGGCGATGGCAATAATTTTTCCCATTTTTTCACATCCTTATCTTAATTTATATCCACACTCGGTATTCACAGAGCACAACCCTCATCGCCATCGGATTGCCATCCGGTCTGAAGCCGGAAGATCCGAGAACCGGAGTTTCCGTAAATCTCAGATTTCTCCTTGTCTGGCACTTTCCGATTGGAAATGAGGTGAATTTTCGTTACTTGTTTGGAAACTTAATGATAATCCGGACATCGTTGTCCGTTTCCGCTTCCTCGGTTTCAATGGCGATCCCGGTCCGGCGCACCATTTCCACCGCCTGATAGATGGTATTAACCGCGATTTTAATATTGCGGGCAAAGCCTTTGAAGACTGGTTTTTTCGCTTCCGGTTTCGTCTGCGGCGTTTCTTTCATGCTGGTGATCAGCTGTTCCGCCTGACGGACGTTCATCCCTTTTTTAACGATTTTCTCATAGACTTCCTGCTGCTTTTCCGGTTCGACCGAAAGCAGCGCCCGTGCATGCCGCTCGGTAATTTTACGGGAGGAAATGCCTTCCTGGATTTCATCCGGCAGATTCAATAACCGGACCTTGTTCGCGATCGTGGATTGGGATTTTCCCATTTTGGCCGCCAGTTCTTCCTGCGTCATCCCGGCGGAGCGCATGATCTGGATATAGGCCTTGGCTTCCTCGATCGAAGTCAGGTTCTCGCGCTGAATATTTTCGACCAACGCCAGCTCGGCCAGCTTCTGTTCATCGGCGCTCATGACATTGCATGGAACTTCGCTGTAGCCGGCCAGAATGCAAGCCTTGTAGCGGCGTTCTCCGGCGATGATTTCATAACCATCTTCATCCTCGCGGACGGTGATCGGCTGAATCAGACCGTTCTCCCGGATCGACTGTGCCAGCTCCATCAGTGCGTCTTCATTAAACTCCAGCCGCGGCTGATGACGGTTGGGATGAAGCTGTTCGATTGATATTTCCCGGACTTCTCTCATAAAAACACTCCTTTACAACGGATTCTTTTTGATTTTCGCATAAGCGCGCGGATACTGCGGCGGCGTGGACCGGACCTTACGGTACGTCAGATTCACACGAGCCGAGCCATCCTGCAGATGGACTTCCTCGGCGCGCTCCAATTCCGCTCCCAGAATTTTCGTCGCTTTCTCCGCCTGGACCTGTTCTTCAAATCCGGCGGCCCCCTTCATGGCGACAAAGATTCCGTTCTTTTTTACTAACGGCAGACACAACTCCGCCAGCATGCGCAGATTCGCGACGGCCCGCGCTGTGACCAAATCAAACGATTCGCGATGTTCTTTCGCGTAGTCCTCAGCCCGGACGTTCAGACATTCGACATTGTCCAGCTGAAGCTCGCGGCATACTTCCTTGAGAAAAACAACCCGCTTATTCAGCGGTTCTAAAATTGTGATCTTCAATTGAGGATTCATAATTTTTAACGGCAGGGAAGGAAAACCCGCGCCCGCACCGACATCGCACAGGTGAACTGTGTTCAGCGGCATGCCGGCAAACGGAACCAGCGAATCATAGAAATGCTTTTCCAGCACTTCCTCCCATTCCGTGATGGCAGTAAGATTCATTTTTTCGTTCCATTCCTGCAGCAGCTGCGCATACCGCACAAATTGTTCCTGCTGCCGGGCGGAACATCCGATTTCCTTCTGACGACAGGCTTCGATAAATTCTTCCCATTTCATACTGCATCCTCCGCATGGGTTATTATAGCAAAATTCTCTCCTGTTCTAAAGCACTTCTTCCCATGAAATTGATGTTTCATCGTTTTTCATCCCCGAGATTTCGCTTTCTTCTGAAACTTGTTCCGGGTTTTTACATCTGGATTTTCCCTGCATGAGGAAGCCTTGTCTTCCTTTTCGGATTCTTTTGCGGATTCAGCGGAATTCCTCAACTCCATCATGGACTGCGGAGCTTCCGCTTTCTTTATCCGCAGACCCAGCCCTCACGACTTCGCACGGGCTTGATTGATCAATCATGATTTAGTCCGGGCAAGGATCGTCCCTGGCAAAGTTCGCATTTTACAATGAAGAGAAGTAACTGGCGTTGTTCTATTATTAATAAGGAAGATACATAAAGGGAATCGCAGTCGGATTTGCCTTTCCACCACGATTATGCTACTCTGTTTTTAACAGGTTTTTCAGGGAGGAGAAACAGGAGATGAAGGACAGAAAACCAATCCGGCTGATCGCCAGCGACCTCGACGGAACGTTATATTACGGCGCGCGGGAGCTGGGGAAAATGACGACGGCCAACCGCGACGCGATCGCCCGCTGGACGGAAGCGGGCCATCGGTTTTTGATCGCCACGGGAAGACGGGCGTGTACGCGGGCGGAAATCATCCGTGAATACGCGATCGACTGCGATATCATCGCCTGCAATGGCGCCAAGGTGATACTGAACGACCAGCTGTTGTGGAGCCGGGAAGTCATGCCGCCGGAACTGAACGAGCTGTGCGAACTGTGCGAACCGTTTCGCGATGAATTAGATTTCGTGCTGGATATCGATATCACGGAGCGTATCACCTACCAGGCCAACAATTTGATTCAAAAACGATTTCCTGAGGATCTTTATTTGCGGCAGGTCCGCGATTATTTGAAACAGCCGCAAACAGCGTATCCCAATAAGGTTTTTATGGTTCTGGCCGATCCGGCAAGACTTCCGTTTTTCCTGGATTACTTCACCCGGCATTTCCAAGGCCGGCTGGCCGTGACCAGCAGCGGACCGGACCTGGTGGAAATGAGCTGCGAGGGCTGCGGCAAGGGAGCGGCTTTGTTGGAGATTCTGGATCGGTTAGGTCTGGATCGGAAACAGGCCGTAGCGATCGGCGACGAACAGAATGATCTGGATATGCTGCAAAGTATTCCGTATGGCTTCGTGATGAATTCCGCTCGTCCTGCGATCAAAGCTCAGGTGCCCTATTCCGTAGATTCAGTGCACGAACTGATCGACGCCTGCCTGCGCTACAACGCCGCATGCGGACAGCCGTCAGACGCAGAAGATCTAAACTTTCCCGCGGTCTTCCTTCAAGCTTGAGCTTCATCTCACCGCTGAAAATTTCTGTCCGGCAAACTTTAGTGATTAACTTTCCGGCTTCTTTATAAGAATTTCACTGCTCCGCAATTCAGCTTCGTCTGATCAGAAAGGAAATTGTATGAAAAAGAAAATAATCCGCAGTTTAGCATTCATGGGACTTGCCGCTCTGTTCGCCGGCTGTCAAACCACTTCAACTTCTCCAAGCTCCTTGAGCCTATCGCCGCACGCAATCTCGGAAGATACTCAGTCCCTGCTTCATTTGATGCCGCAGGGAGATTCCACTTTCTTTTTTGACTTACATCTCAACGAAACCGTCGATGGACTGGAAGTTCAGAGCTGGACGTTAACGGCGGACCACCAATGGCAGGAGGAGGCAGGCGGCGGAACCAGCGGTATGCTTGAACATGACGATAAAATCCTGATGATCCAGGTTTTAACCGATCAATCCCGCTTTGCCTGGTCCTGTGACGGAGTTTCTTCTCCCAACGTTCCAATCGGCGAAGACGGCGCTTATTTCACTTCGGACTGGGGCGCTCGCGGAACGGATCGTCTGGATAAAACCGTCGACGTTCAATTAAATCAACCGGTGCCGCTGCTTTTGATTCTAGAAAAAGACGGCGGCCATGATGGACAGCTTTCGATGGAGGTCAACGATCTGATGCAAAGTTTAGAACATCCGGAACTAGTTGATGCCGACCGGGCCTTGTTGATCACGGTTAAGCTCCGATAAAGATAGTTTAGATTATCCATTTTTAAGTAATGAAGCTTGAAGGTTTTGGCGCTTTTGCCTGAACCTTTTTTGATATGAATTGCCAGCGTGAAAATAATATTTTCTTTTTCTTCATTAAAGCTGCCACTGAGAACAAAGATAAATAGAAATTGACATTCCATCCGTAAATTTGAGATTTTTTCTCATTTCATTATCTATAATGCTGAATTATAAAAAAATCCTCAGTTTGCTCGAGACTTTTTTAATATATCGTTGGCTCTCGCTGAATCATCGCCTTAGATTGCTTTGCCTTATGTTTTTCTAAAGCAGATCGCGCTCATTTGAATTATTTTCTATTCTGTATATGTTCAATTATCAAAAATACGAGGGTCATTATAAAGGTTAAGCTATTAAGCACTATAAAAGCATCAGTCAAAGAATCCACATTTCTAAATATATAGCTTGTCAGAACAGAACACAAAAATAACAATGCAAATATTTTACTTTTTTTCATAGAATTGCTCTCATTCTTTAATCTGTGAAACCTAATTTTATTTTTATAACAACTTATAGATCAGTATCTGTGTATACCCAATTTTCCTGCCAAGCCGGATCCTTTTCCGCCTTAGTAAGCAAAAAAACAGAATTATTGCCGCGAAGAATAGGTCGCCTGTTGACGGACTTCCTCTTTGGGAAGCAGCGCCCGGATTCCGTGAAGTAACTCAAGAACACTATCCCGCTGTTCTTCATCGTGCAGAGTCACGGTGACCAACGTCAGCTGCGCGCCGCAAATAATCTGGGCCGCAAGCTGAAGCTCATCATTCGATGAATACCAGCCATACCGGCAGATCCCTTCACCGGCCTGGAATTCCTCGATATCCCGGACTTTTTCAAATCCCTGATCAAAGAAAACCGCATCGCCCTGATTGCGGGAAAACCCGGTGATCTGCCACAGCGGACATAGCGGATCGCTTTCATCTGTCCATAAATTAATTCCCCGGCCTTGTTCCGTCTGCTTATATTCATATTTATATTTCCCAGGGAATATGAACTTAACATTACCAAAATCCTGTGTGATCTGATCCCGCCGATACCCGATCTTCGTTTCATACCGCAGTTCGGGAACGCCGGTCAAATCCAGCGGATCCTTGCCGTCCAGCTGACAAAGCTTGTAGTACGCTTCGATCGGAAACGGCAGCGCCCGGTCCATCATCAGCGCCTGTTCCAGATGGAAGAAGATAAACCCGTTGATTTGCCGGTCTAATTCGCTGCGGGAGGACGGCGCGAAATAACAATGCTCCCACAATTCATTCAACGCGCAATTCCGGTAATACAGCGCGTCTTTGATCGGATTCTTCCAGAGGAAGAACTGATCGGCGAACGCTTCGATGCCGTCTTCAAGCTTCTCCGTCAACGCGGTGATCGAGAACCGGCCCATGTGCGTGATGATGGTGCCGGGGATTTCCCGCGGCATATATTCGTTCAGATCCCAGCATAAGCACAGACTGGTATATTCCTCTTCTTCCAGCTGATGAATCGGAATTGTCATTAACGTTTCCAGCCAGGGATAAAAATGATCCTCTGCCATTTTCTTAAAATCATGATAATCCATATATTCCGCTTCATCGTCAAACAGGATTTCCAGGTCCAGCCGATCCGCCAGCGTTTCAATAAAATCAGCGACCACTTTATGCAGACCCGGTCCGGCCGGTGTCGTCACGCACTCGCCTGACATAATCCAGTGATTGGCTTCTTCCTGTTCGAATTGAATCTCCAGAATACCGATCGGGCAGAACGATAAGCTCACGCTGTTTTCATCCGGAAAAGCCGCAATATTCCATTGTTCCGCTAAGTCCATGACTTCTTCCCGGGCTTCACTTACATCCTGAATCTGAGCTTCAAACGATAGTCCAATACTCATCGCCAACCCTCCTGTTCTTTCTTTTTCTTATTATAGCATATTCCCCATGCCGCTTTTCCTTTCAAAAGAAAAGCGAGCTTCCGTCTTTCCTTCGGCATGCCCGCTCATTTTTCTTCTATTAGGAAAGTGCAATGTTAAGGGCAGAGAACAAAAATAACCCAAAAGAGCAATAATGTTCTTTTGGGTTATAAACAACAAAATAAGAGGAATTCCATCGCACACTGAAAAGAATATAGAAGGAACAAAGGCTTATTCTGCTTTTGAAATTTTCTGGAGAACATCTTCCGGAAGCATCAGAGAATCACAACGGATACAATAAGCGGAAAAACATAGAATACCGTTCACAGTAATCCGATCACAAACTTCTTCCGCAATGTCGATTTCCATCGGATCGAAGAAGCCGCACTGAGTACACTTGAAGGGGATCGAGTTCGCTGCGCCAGTCGACAAATTTCCACGTTTCATTGATTTTCACCTCCAATCCAGACGGGAAGAAGGATTCTACAAATTCCATAACATGACCGCAGGGACAGAGTAAAGGATCAATTCCAGTCGATTCTTTTCGGAATTCACGATACGTGGTTAGTTTCTTGCGTATCCAAGCTCGGGGTTGACTTAACATCTTCCGAATACAAGCACTGAGTTTTCTCTTTCGTGAAGTGTAAGCTCCTAAATAACGAACCATTTTGAAGTTTTCATCGGGAATATGGATCATCAATTTCTTCATGAAATCTACAGTGGAATCGAAGACATCGACGCGTTCCTTTGTTTGATGATCGGTATAATGCCATCAAATGAAATTAAGATCGTAATCCTAGTCTTCAATCTGGCTTTGCGCCATGGCGGGCCGGCCTACATAACGGATGATGTAATCCACGCCATCTTGAGTGGATTGATGAGAGGAAGACGGACAATAAACATAAAAGCCGTCAGAATAATCACGATAACATTGATTTTTTACTTTCTTAAATTCAGCGGAATCCAGCTTCGCAGCCATCCGATCGAGTAACTGTTTTTGAAAGGAAAACCGCAAAGAATCATAGTGAATATGTTTCAAAGGTTTAAAGGAACCGCACTTCCGAACTTATCTTTCCGCTAAGAGAACATGAATATGGGAAATCCAGTGAAGAGGACGCCCGAAAGTGTGGAGCGTTAAAACCGCGCAGGGAATCAATTCGTCCTGTTTTGTCCCGGCCTTCCGAATGACATAATGAAGTGTGTCTTCTACTGCGCCAAAGAGCTCATGAAGTAAAGAACGATCTTTTTGGAAATAGGGGCGCAGAGGCTCAGGGACAGTAAAAACGCCGTGGCGATGAGGACAGTCAAACAGTTTAGAAGAAATTGAGTCGGAAAGTTAACGAGCATAGCGAATCCCGCACTTATTACAAAAACGAGATTTACAGGTGTGCCAAACGAAAGTAAAGTTTTGACAATGGGGACATTCGTAGACGGAATGACCTAAATCATGTCGTTCACAAAGAATGATGGAATTGATCGCTTTCATAATAGTTGGACGAAGACCTTTGCGGCAAATCTCATAATCACGAAGCAGACGCCATTGATTCTCGGCGAAAATCTTAGCGATGGTGATTTTATGAGGCCCGGGAAAATAGGTGTCGCAATGACCCAAAGCTAAGACGGTTTCTTTTTTCGATAGAGTAGATTTCATTACACTCCCCACCTTTAGTTTATCAAAAATCAGGGCTGCTTCGCTACCCTTTCTTTTGTCTTTCAGAGTGCTCACAGAACCCTTTTTTCTATTAGGAAAGTGCATCTCAAAATTAGAATTATAACGCGTTAAAGAGTTTTAAAACGATGGGATTTATCGTTTAGATACACACTTAAGGAAGGCGGATTAGGGAGAATCAATTGAAAATGACCGAGGCCTTGAACGAGTAAAATGAAAAGAATGAAACAAACTCAAATGCGTTGAAATGGAGAAGGATGAATTGTATAATTAACTCAATAGAAAAGCTGAGCGTTCTCTGAAAGCGAGGTCTTCTTCATGAAAACAATAACGTGTTCCGATCGGGTCTACTATGATGAATTGCTTCCTGAAGAAGCTCAGGCTATTCGCCAGGATATTCTTCTGTACCATTCGATCCTTCATACCACTTATCGTTTATTGACTTTAAAAGCCCGGGGAATTCCTTTCCCGTTTGAAGAATCGCTGCAGAAAGAATTGAAACGACGGTTTCACACGAATGATTATTTTCCTTGCGCAGCACAATGGGAGGCTCAGCATCAGCTGAAAGCGGACTTTGAGAACCATGAACGCTGGAAGAAGTCATTAAAGGCAAGAGTGAAAAGCGTGGAGAAAAAAATCCGGAAAACAGAGAAAGAAATCCAGCGGGTGGATAAACGGTTAGCACAACTTAAACAGAAAACGAAGCTGGGAAAGCAAACCCGGGAAGATTATCTTGAGGAGGTACAAGTGCTGCGGCCAACCCGGAAACAGTTAAAGAACCAGCGCTCTCAATTGATCTTTAAATTAAATCGCACGCAGCAACAGCTCAACACCGCGAATCAGAAAATGCGGTTTACCTGCTTTGGCGGGAAGAAACTGTCGCGCTCCAGAATGACGGTTTATGCTGGAAATCACGAAGCGTGGCTTGAAGAATACCGGTACCAGCGAAACAAAACTATGATGATTCCCGGGCGCAGGCAGGGGAAGTATTCCAATTGTCTATTCAAATATCATCTTGAAGAAGGCGTATTGGTTTATCGCTGCAGCAGTGAAAACAGAGAAATCCAGTTAAAGGTTCGTTTTCATGCGAATGCCAAAGAACTGGAACGGGCGGTGAAGCTGCCGCACAACACACCGGGGAAAGCGGTCGCTTATCTATTGGAAGATCATAAGAAATATTTCATCATCAAAGCGATTGTGGAAATGGAGGATCGTGAATTAATGGAAGACAAGCAAGACGGCGTGATTGGAATTGATATCAATGCGGATCATATTGCCGTAAGTGAAACGGATCGCTGTGGAAACTGTGTGCTGTTGAAAACTGTTCCGATGCCCTTAAGGGGAAAAAAGAAGAATCAACGGAAGCATCAGATCCGGCAGACGGCGAAAGAGGTCGTCCTGGAATGTGTGAGAAGTCATAAACCGTTAGTGATGGAAGCGCTGGATTTTGAGAAGAAGAAAAGCGATATGCGATATGGGAATCAAAAGCATAATCAAATGTTATCCGAGTTTGCGACGAAACAGATTCAGGAAGCAATAGAGAGGAGATGTTGGAAGGAAGGCTATGGCGTTGTTCAAATAAATCCAGCGTACACAAGTCAAATTGGGAGAGAAAAATACAGCCGGAAGATGGGCTGTACAGTGCATTTGGCCGCTTCGTTTGTGATCGGGCGGCGCGGAATGGGATATCAGAATTAAATAGAAACGCGGTTCTTCAATCTGTCCAAAGATAGCAGCTTCCAGAGGAGAAAGCTGGAATTCGAGGCAGAACGAACTTGGAGAACCGCGAGATACACAAT